>VGXB01000012.1 GCA_016873515.1 Nitrospira sp. | reverse complement strand
GTCTCGAAAACTGCTGTCGGGGTAACTCGACCGTGGGTTCGAATCCCACCCTCTCCGCCACACCATACTTCGTGTGACCCGCCGACTCACCAGGCGCAGCCTTTTTGCATTGAGGTCGGCGGATACATACCGCCTGTATTTCAGCTCCCCGCCTTCTCCTTCAGTACCCTCCGCAATTCCACCATTGCGAAGGTATCCCTCTCGCAATAGCGAAACAGCGCGTCTCGAATCGCGGCGCGCTCAACCCAATCGGTTTCGACAAACACCATTCGATAGTACTCAGCCGCCGCCTGTCCCCCCTCTCGAATACGGAGATCGTCATAGGCGAGCGAGGGCGCCAACACTGGCAAGACGGACTTCATCGAGTATGATCCATTGAATCCGGGGTGATAATAATGATCTTTGACAATGAGGTGTAGATCCCAGAGGCGCTTGAGAATCGGCTGGAAGGCGAACCGGAATTCCGGAAATGCTTCGGCCAATTGCCGAATCATTGCTTCTTCGTATGTGGAATAAACGCAGATGCTCCCATGCTTGCCCAAGGACTCGATCAAGGCTTCCGCCCATCGTTTGCGCGGCTCGGTTGGCTCTTCATGGAGAAATTCCTGATGGATCACTGTGCCAGACTCGTCTTCGATATGATTCGACCACTGCACGGGAATCGCTTGATATGGCCTGGTGGACGGCACGCGCGGGGCCGCGAGCATCACCGTTTCAAAGTCCACATGATGCACAGGATATTGGATCGATTGCAGCGCGGCCCCCAGTTTCGTGGACACCCATTCCATATTATCTTTCACTCGTCGCTGGGAGACCGACAGTCTTATTCCGGAGGGAATCTCGTCGATTGTCGTGATCCCCTGTTCGAGCAAGCCTGTGACCAGCTGTTTGGAGCCCGGCAAGTGATAGATCCACCTGGCTGGTTTGTCTTTCGTGCAATGCTTCCAGAATGGACATTCATAGGGGCTCTGGCAATGAGGACCAGGCTCCACTGCCGGAGGTACGTGCTCGAGCAAGAGGGCTTTCATCTCGGCAACTTGTGCCGAAACGTTCACCCGTCGCCTCATCACAGCGTCGGTCACGTCGTCGATCACGAACAATCGGCCAACGTCGATGCCACCCCCTTCATAGACATAGCCTGTATTGATATGCATGAGGCACACCGCCGACAGGGTAATGCCGCATCCCTGCAGTACGTCGCTTTGAATCGCCAGATCGGCAAGATGCACGTCCTTGACCCGCGAGGACGATTTCACCTCGATCAATCGCCAAGACGGACCATCTTCTTCCGTCCTTGCCGTCCGTTCGAGAATATCCACGCGCACGAGGACTCCATCATGCTCGAACGCGCCTTCAAAAATCGCCGATACGTCCGGATCGGCTAGTGCTGCAACTGTATGGGCAAGGGCGGCCTCCCGTTGGCGGTAGCCTTCATCGATCAACAAGCCTCCAGAAAACCGTGATCGGGCCAGCACACCAAGCTCCGTCCCCATCTCAAGCACGGCCTGCATGGATGGGTCTGGTGGCGCAGCCCAATCGGGGTGGTGCACATCCAAATACACCCGTTTATGGCATTGAAGGCCGGCCAGAAACTTCGACTTGGATAAGCGTGGTGCGGGCAAGAAGCGAGTGGTCCGATCCAACTCTGTCATGGTGGATCAACCCTAACGAACCCCTCACGCATTTGTCTAGCTGACATTGTTCATGAACCGCACCGCTTCTGTTAGGATATCCGATTGATGCCGATCTTTTCCCGTATCAGAAAATCTGTCCTCAGCCTTGCACTCCCGATCACCGTGAGTAGTCTTTTGCAACGGGCGGAAGGTATCGCCGCGGTGTTCTTGGTGGGTGGCCTGGGCGCAAGCTCCATTGCTGCAGTCGGATTGGGGCAACTGCTCATCTTCATCGGCACAACACTCCTTTCAGGGCTTTCAGTCGGCGCCAATGTGTTGGTGGCCCAACTCTGGGGAGCACGACGTACCAAAGACGCCGGTGAGGCAGCCACCCATCTCGTGGGCCTGTCGCTGATTGCCTCGGCGTTGCTGGCTCTTGCCGGCGTATCCGGAAATAGTCTGGTCATGAGTGCACTCGGAGCACAACCCGATGTGATCACTCAAGCCGTTCCCTACTCGAACATCATCTTTCTTGTCATACCCCTTACGATTCTGATCCAAGTCTTGTCGTCCATTCTCCAAGGAACCGGTAATACCAAGACCCCCATGCACGCGCTCATCGGTGTGAATATTCTCCATATCCTCGTGGCCTATCCTCTGGTGTATGGGAAGTGGGGGGCCCCAGCCTGGGGCATTCAAGGTGCAGCCTGGGCCGTCGGGATTGCTGAATCAAGTGGAGCGGCCTATCTCCTGTGGTCGTGCCGAAAGCTCCTGGCACGCCCTACGGTTCTGCGCAGAGATTTGATTCATTCAGCCTGGCAAATCGGCGCGCCAGTATCCGGCGAGCGAATCGTCCAGCAAGCCGGGATCATCTTGTATACCAAGATCATCCTGATCTATGGGACAGTTTCGTATGCTGCACATCAAGTTGGACTCTCCATCGAATCCTTCTCGTTTCTGCCCGGCTATGGCTTCGCGATTGCCGCCGCCACGATGGTGGGGCAAAGTATTGGGGCTGGCAAATACGTGCGCGCCAAGCTGGAAAACTGGGAGGTCAATCGTCTTGCCGTCGCCGGCATGGCCGCGATGGGCATCATCTTCTTCTTCTTTCCCTATGCATTAATGCGAGGGTTCACACAGGATGACGCGGTTATTGAGCTCGGCACACAGTTTTTGCGGATCGTTGCGCTCATGCAAGTGCCACTGGCCATCACGATGGTCCTGGCGGGCTCCTTGCGCGGCGCGGGGGACACCCGATTCATTATGTGGGCAACGATCGCCGGCATGTGGGGCGTGCGGGTTCCGCTCGCCTTCATCTTCGGGGTGTGGCTGCAGCTGGGAGTGTTTTATGTCTGGACGGCGATGATCGCGGATTGGACCGTTCGGATGACGTTGTTGCTATGGCGCTACCAATCGGAACACTGGAGGCAGATTCAAGTCATCCGACGATCCGACCAAGCATAAGTTGCGCCGAAACAGGCGCCGGCCACCGCGGCTTGGAGGAACATATTCTCAACGGGCATGGCGATGGCCCACCAGACAATGGCTGCGATCAGTCCCGATACCGCCCCAAGTAGAATTTTCCCGCCGGCGAACCGAAACCATTCGATGAGTACCGTCCAGGTTGTCATAAAGAGCACGCCGGCCGCCATCGAGGCCCAGAGATGGGAGAGATCTTGCTTGAGGAACCAGACTTGAATTGCTCCGGCGATGAGCCCAAGCACAAAACCTGTGATTCCTCTCTTCAACAATTCAAGGAACAACGGCTTCGCATCGCTCACTGTAGTCCTCCGATCCTCATACAGTCTTTCCTTGCGCTAGTACAACCACACATGCCCGCCGGATCGGAGGGCAACCCCAGATTGCGGCGTCACCTGTTCGACTCCAAACAGCCACCGCCGTTCGGGACGCAGAAAGTAGAGTTTCATGCTTTCAATGGTCACTCTGCCACCGGCCCTCCCCTGGGGTTCACTACCAAGAATCTGCTGCCAAGCCGTCCGCCACAGTGACGGGCGGACATGGATGGGGTCGAACCCGTACCACGTTGGGTCTAGCCGAAATAACTTGGCACCGTATCGTTCGGCCAATACCGCCAGTCCTTCATTCACACGCTCAGCCCGATCGAGTACTTGAGGTAAGGATAGCCGGCAGTTCGGGACCAGGACCGAGCGAAACGCCAGATATTTGAGATTCGACATGCGACGCACGCTGGCAAGGGGAAGGTCCGTAATCACGATATCGGCGGTCACCTGACTGAGACGAACCAACACTTCTTCGACCCATCCCAGAGTTTGCTCGACTGAGAACCCATACAGAATATCGTTGCCAACATCAGTAACCAGCCCCCTGGTGGTCATTGGAGATCGCCGTTCCAATTCAGCCCACAACCCAGATTTCAGGATGCCGGGTAACATACGCGCGATGAACCGGCTGGGAGCGCCATAGGACCGCCCATGACCCAGTGCCGCCAACACTTCAACCTCTGGTCCCCACATTGTTCGAGCCGTCGAGACGACAGCCTGGAACCCACGGGTTAAATTGCTGGCACCCAAGGCTACAACACGATACATGGTTCTCGGTCAAACTATGACGTTGGTGGACACGTTGTCTCTCGAGTGTCCCGACCTGGTCCCTTGGTGACTTCAATACGCCCCACACCTTTAACGTTGGCGCAGAGATCACCCAGTCCCGGAGTGACTAGACGAAACGGACCGCCCTTTGAATCAGGCAGCGGTGTGCCATCAAGCTCATAGACGAGGACCCCGTACTCTCTGGCTTGTTGCAACGTGAGACACGCCGAATACTTTCCATCGACGGCATGAACAGCGACATGATCCGCGTCAATGGCCAAGGCTGGAACGTCGAGCAACCCCTTCAACCGAATCCCTCGCCCCTGCATGCCCGGCATCACCGTAGAAACATCAAGCTGGTGTTCTTCAGGCAACGACGCGATTGCCATGCGGTCAAAAGAGATCGGCTGCACAACAGCACCGTCAATTCTGACCCGGCCTGGACTCGTCTGTTCCTTCTCAGTCATCGTCTTGATCATGGCCGTCAAGGCCGCATTCACGGGAGTTGGAATGCCCAATTCACGCCCCATCCTGACAATAAAGCCGTTTAGATAGTCGATTTCTGTCCTCCGTCCTGCCTTCCAGTCGTCGTACATGGACGTATGAATATCACGAATTTCCTGGGTGGCTTTGACGACCCGATCGGGCATATCCAACGGTAAGGGCACCTTCATCGCCGCTGACACCGCTGCCACCTCTCCGACGATTTGCCGGATCACGCCCATCATCTCCGGATGATCCAACGCTTTCGCTACATGGTCGTCGATCAGGACGGTCATTGGGTTAAAGACGCAATTCCAACACATCTTTTCCCACTTGGTGCGGCGAATATCTTTGGAGAGATGGCACGGAATGCCAGCTGCCGTGAATATCTCTCGGATAGCGAGTAGCCGCGTACTCTCATGGCCCATCAGTTCACCGATGGCCACTGCGCCTTTCTTATAATGCTCAATGACGCCGGGCTCGACAATTTTCGAGTAGATGTAGGCCACGCCACCGACCACACAATTCCGTTGTAGGCGCGCATGAAGCCGGTCTTCGGTATCGATCCCATTCTGCAGTGTAAGGATAACCGTCGTATCGGTCAGTACCGATTCAATTTGAGACAGCACTTCGTCGAGATCGTATGCTTTTACTCCGAGTACAATGAGGTCAGGCCTGGGAAGTTGCCGCGCATCTGAGGCAGCTTGAGCTCTCACCGTAAATGTTCCGTCGGCACTGCGGATCGTCAATCCATGTCGTTTCACCGCCATCAGCGTATTGGGCCGCAGCAAAAACGATACATCGGGATTGGTTTTGGCCAAGCGTGCTCCAAAATACCCGCCAACCGAGCCGGCCCCGATCATCAAAATTTGTTTCATGTTCCTATCCTCGTGGTTGCGATCACTACGGGCGTACTATAGCATGCGTCGATCGAGGGGCGCAGCCGTTCGGCCGGACGGTACACTACTATGGTACCTGGTTCCAATTTGGGACTCGTTAGAGAAAAGATCGCCACGGCACGAAACGTAGTCGTGCTCACTGGTGCCGGAATTTCCGCCGATAGCGGTGTGCCGACGTTTCGCGGTACCGACGGATTGTGGAGGAATTTTCAGGCAGAGGACTTGGCAACACCTGACGCTTTTGCACGGAACCCACGACTGGTCTGGGAATGGTACAACTGGCGTCGCGAATTGATCGCCACGAAACAACCCAATGCCGCCCACGAGGCTGTCGCTGAATTAGAACGGCAGTATTCCCAATTCTGGTTGATTACCCAAAATGTGGATGGACTGCATCGGACGGCGGGCTCACACAAACTGTCCGAGATTCACGGCAACATCTGGAAGGTTCGCTGCACCAACTGCCGACGAGTGGTCGAAAACCATGATATGCCGATCCAGATCTTGCCAATGTGCGACCACTGTCATGGCCTCCTTCGGCCTCACATTGTCTGGTTCGGCGAATCGCTGGCTGACGAAGACCTTCGGCAATGCGATGGCGCCCTTCGCTCATGCGACCTGTGCTTGATCATCGGCACATCCGGTGTCATGTACCCAGCCGCAGGATTCGCCTCAATCGCGAAAGAAGCCGGCGCGTTCGTGGCGGAAATCAATCTCAATATCACGCCACACACCGGCCTTGTCGATGTGTCCTTGCAAGGGCGAGCCAAAGATGTAGTGCCGTTGTTGATCGGTTCTTGAAAAAAGCTCAGGTTAAGACTGAGGGTACAGCCGTCCTGGATCTTACCCTCGCCCGCTCTGCTCCAGCTGATCGATGAGCGGAAGCAGGTCGTCCAATGTTCGAATCGATCGGATATCAGCCCCTTGCTGGGTCCCTCCACGATCCAGTAGCACGGCATGCAGCCCAGCCCTGCTGGCCCCCTCGACATCGTCCCGCAGACTGTCGCCGATGTGCAGGGCTTCCTCCGGATCAACCGCGTGCTTCTCCAGCGCGAGTTGAAAGATCCTGGGAGCTGGTTTTGAGGCCTGTGCCAGACTGGAAATCGTCACTGTGTCAAACGTCTCTGCAAGTCCTAACCCCCGGATCACCGTGAAAAGCCGCGAGTCGAAGTTCGAGATGATGCCCAATTCTACTCCGCGCGCCTTTAGAGCGGCCAACGTCTGCGCTGTTTCTGGAAAGAGCTGCCAAGACTCCGCCTCTTCGAACACCTGAAAGACTCGCTCGAAAAAGTCATCAAACCGCTCGAACATTCCGACCCGATAAAAGACGTTGTGCACGATGTCAAACCACCAGAGGCGCTCGCTGTGTTTGATCTGCGCCGATTCCGTGGCAGCAAATATCGGTGGCGGAGCATCACGAAACGCTCGGCCAAATGCCAATTTGATGGCGGAGAGAGACTGCGGCGTCTGCGCAAAGCCGAATTCCGTGGCATACCGGAGATAAATCTCGGCCACCGACCCCTTGACGTGAAAGAGGGTATCGGCGGCGTCGAAAAAGACGACTCGGATCGAATGGCTGATGTCCATTAGTCCTCTGATTCAATCAGTAATTGTGCGTTAACAGCGGCGCTGTCGTTATGGCAATCACCGATCAGCTGTTTTCATGATAAAGAATACCTTCACTGCTAGCTTCGTAAAAACCTAAGAAATACTGACCATGCGATGCCATCCCTCATCTTCGTCGTCGACAGCAGTCCGGCCGTTTGCCGGTTGGTCGAACAGCTCTCAGCCCCAGAGAGATTTGAAGTGATCAGATTCCAGGATGGTTCCGCGGCATTGGAAGCCGCCCGACAAATGAACCCCACGATGATCATTGCGGATTACCAAATGAGCAACATCATGCTTTTCGGATTTTGTAAGGAAATCCATGAACTCGATCATCTCAGTGAAACCTCTCTCATTGCACTCGTGAATCTGGCTGATCGTCCAGATGAAAAACTCCTCCGCACATTGGGGGTCACAACTTTCTTCAACAAACCGATCCAGTCGGACGATTTGCTCATGAACATCAAGTCCGTCCAGCAACATCAAGCGGTGGGGAGCAGCAAAGGGCTCAAACGCCGATCCTGGCCTCTGACATCGACTGGTTCAGATGAGGACGACGACGCGCCAAACTCCATCCTCAGCACGACTGAGATAGACGAGCCGGCCGAAGATCAAGCGAGTAGCCCCCCCCTCCTTACGGATCGTCCCCACCGCGTCGACATCGCCAACAGGCATCGGTAATCCACAATGCAAGGGAACAGGCCAATTTGTGTCGACCTCGCCTAAAGGAATGCAGACTAAACCCGCTCATCCTCAGGACTCAAGCGTGGACGACGTCAAACTTTCGATCAATATCCAACCGATGGTGCAAAAAGAAGTGCGGGCTCAGCTCGGGGAGATCCAGTCCGAGGAATACCTGGTGTTGATCATTCGCCCTCTGTTATCCCAGACATTGCCGTCCCTGCTAGAAAAGGCACTGAAAACCTTCGAGCCTATGATCAAGCAATCCGTGTCGGATATCGTTGGGCCAGTGCTTCATACGACGCTCGATCAGCGGTTGCCCGAACAAGCCGAGGCCAATATTTGCAAATACCTTCCCACAGTGATTTACGAGCAAATCGGATCGATCGACCAGTTGATCAAGAATGAAATCCAGGCTGTCGTGCTGAAACAGGCACCACTACAGGCCAATGATCTCATACGAACCGTTGCTGAAACGACTGTTGAGGAGGCGGTTCAGCAACTCGTCCCGGGACTGACTGAGCAACAAATCAAAGCCGAACTTACACGGTTGACCCGCGATCCGTAGGCCGACTGCGGCTTCGCCGTAGCCGCTACCCTTTTTTCCCGCGCTTTGCTGCTGCGCGACGTGCCTTGATTAAGGCCTTCACCCGCTTCACATTCTTTTGATGCTTCCGTCTTGTCTTGCGATCTTTTTCACGTCCTCGTGCCATGCCAGCTCCCTGCCCTAGAGTGAATAAATTTCTTTCGACGCTGTGTGTATAGCATAGGCCGAACAGAGCCACAAGCAGTCTGGCCACGCCATTTGCTGCGCGATGCGGACGTGTTAAGATGCGCCCCTTCCTTTTCTAGGATCATCAGGAGTACGCCGCAATTGGAGAAGACCTACGAACCCAAATCCGTCGAAGACCGGTGGTCGCGTGAGTGGATCGCCCGAGGCTATTTCCGCGCCGCCGGGGGCCATTCGGGCCAACCCTACTGTATCGTCATCCCCCCGCCAAATGTCACCGGTTCACTTCACGTCGGCCACGCCCTCAACCATTCACTGCAAGATATTCTGATCCGGTGGCGCCGCATGCAGGGGCGCAACACCCTCTGGATTCCTGGTACCGACCATGCCGGAATCGCGACGCAAAATGTGGTGGAAAAGCAGCTTGTGGCCGAAGGCCTGTCTCGTGATTCGTTAGGGCGGGAGCGGTTTGTTGAGCGCGTGTGGCAATGGAAAGCTACCTCTGGCAATACGATCATCAACCAGCAAAAACAACTTGGTGAATCCTGCGACTGGGATCGATTGCGATTCACAATGGACGAGGGGTTGTCGACGGCTGTCCTCGAAGTCTTTGTTCGACTCCATGAAGACGGACTAATCTATCGTGGGGAGCGGCTCATTAACTGGTGCCCGCGCTGTCTGACCGCCCTTTCTGATATTGAAGTAGAGCATGAAGAAGTAAAGGGAAAGCTTTACTATTTAAAGTATCCACTGGCGGATGATCCACATGCCGCGCTGACCGTCGCCACCACCCGTCCAGAAACGATGCTAGGCGATACGGCGATTGCAGTCCATCCGGAAGATCCACGCTACCGCCATCTGATCGGCAAGAAGATCTGCCTGCCGTTGACCACCCGAGAAATCCCAATTGTCGGCGATCCGATTCTCGTCGATCTGGAGTTCGGCACCGGTGCAGTGAAGATCACACCGGCGCACGACTTCAACGACTATGAAGCGGGAGAACGGCACAACTTGCCTCGAATCGCTGTGCTGGATCATGCCGCCTTGCTGGAACCGGTCGGGATGCAGAAGGGAGCGGTCGAGACATCGGTGATCGACATGCTCCGAGGTCTCCCCGTCTCCAAAGCGCGACCCAAGGTCGAAGCCCTTCTCCGTGAGCGGGGAATCCTCGAAAAAACCGACGACCACAAAATGGCGGTTGGCAGGTGCTATCGCTGCAAGACCATCGTCGAGCCCTATCTGTCGCCACAGTGGTTCGTCAAGATTCAGCCACTCGCCGATCCAGCCATTCAAGCGGTGGAAGATGGACGGATCCGGATTATTCCGGAGAACTGGGTCAATAATTACCTTGGCTGGATGCGGGAGATCAAAGACTGGTGCATCTCACGGCAAATCTGGTGGGGACACCAGATTCCAGCGTGGTACTGCCTGGCCTGCAACGATCGTATGATCCTCACCGGAGATCATCGAACGACCATCTTGCAAGGCGCGATACCGATTGTGTCCAAATCAGCTCCTGCCGAATGTCCCACCTGCGGCAGCCGAAACTTGCTACGCGATCCGGATGTGCTCGACACCTGGTTCTCATCCGCACTCTGGCCATTCACAACCCTCGGATGGCCAAATCAGACATCGGAGCTGAAAACGTATTACCCCACGTCCACGCTTGTAACAGGACTGGATATTTTGTTCTTCTGGGTTGCGCGCATGATCATGATGAGCCTGAAGTTCATGAACGATGTGCCGTTCAAGGACGTCTATATCCATGCCTTGGTTCGCGATGCTGAAGGCCAAAAAATGAGCAAGTCCAAGGGCAATGTGATCGATCCACTGCACGTTATGGATCAATTCGGCACCGACGCCCTTCGGTTCACACTGGCCTCGATGGCCTCACCAGGACGCGATATCAAGCTGGCAGAAGAACGGATCGAGGGCTACCGCAATTTTGCCAACAAAATCTGGAACGTTGCCCGCTTTGCACTCATGTATCTCAACGGCTCGCGCGCTCCCCTGCCACCGACGCAGCGAACTTTCCCTGACCGATGGATCTTGAGCCGTCTCAACCACACGATCCACACTGTCACGGCAGAACTGGAATCGTACCGCTTCGACCATGCAGCCACAGCTCTCTATCAATTCGTCTGGCACGAGTACTGTGACTGGTATGTGGAATTGATCAAACCGGTCCTCCAAACACCCGACCATCCGGATGGAGCCAGCACGAGGCACACCCTGGTCGAGACTCTGGAGACGACCCTGCGGCTGCTTCATCCGTTCATGCCGTTTATCACAGAGGAAATTTGGCAAGCGATACCCCATCAGGGTGAAAGCATTGTGATACAACAGTATCCAATCGTCGATCAGACCTGGACATCGCCTAAAGCCGAGCAACAGTATGCACTGCTAGAACAGACAGTCAGTTTAGTCCGTACCGGCCGAGTCCTCCTGAATTATCCGCCGGGGCAACAGATTCTGTTTCATGTCGGACACGACGACCCAAACAGGCAATACCTACTCCAGCGGTTACAGCCGCATCTAGGTCATCTCAGCCGTGGCACGGCCGAGGTAAACCCGGCAACTGAGTGGCCTGCGGGACAACGGCTTCAACTTGTCACGGAAGGCTTGTCGGTCGGCCTCACGGTGTCCGGCGACGTCGATCTCAAGAAAGCGCTCGACCGCCTAGCCAAACAACTCGTCGAGAGTGATAAGGAATCGCAGCGCCTCGACGGGAAACTAAAGAATGCAGAATTTGTCTCGAAAGCACCACCCGAGGTGATTGCAGAATATCAGGAACGGATGCGCACCCTGTCTCGTGACCGTGCACTCCTCGCGAGCAGTGCGGCCCAACTGCGCACGATGCTAGGGACGTGACCGATGGCACGGCTCCCCACCGCCGAAATTCGTCGTGCAGTCCGGCTTGGTCTTGAAGAAGACCTCGGCCAAGGTGACGTTACTACCTCCGTACTCTTCCCGAAGCCGATACCGGCTTGTGCCACCATTGTGGCACAACAGCGGTGTGTCGTGGCTGGAATGGCCGCAGCCGTGCAGACTTTTCTCGTCGTGGATCCCACACTCACTCTCTCAGTCGTCCGACATGACGGCGAGCTGGCCCAAAAAGGCGAATCGATTCTGCATATGACCGGGGACGGGCGTTCGATCTTACAGGCCGAACGGGTCGCACTGAACTTTCTACAACATCTCTCCGGCATTGCCACACTCACACACCAATTCTGTACAGCCATTAAAGGCTATAGAGCCGTTATTCTGGATACGCGAAAGACACTCCCTGGCTGGCGTGCGCTTCAAAAGTGGGCGGTTAGGCTTGGCACCGGGCGGAATCATCGCATGTCGCTTGGCGATGGTGTGTTGGTTAAAGACAACCATCTGGCACTGCTCCGACGAACTAACCAGGCTATCCGATCCGCCTGTCGGTTGGCGAAGGCCGGCGCTGCAGGCAGTCTGCCAATCATTGTCGAGGTAGAATCTCTCTTGGAAGTCCAGCAAGCAATTGCGGGAAAGGCCGACATTATTTTACTAGACAACATGACTCCGGCTATGGTGCGTCGTTCGATCAAATTGATTAACGGCCGCGCCACAGTGGAAGTTTCGGGTGGGATTACCTTGAGGAACGTCCGCGCCATGGCTGCTGCCGGTATCGATCGGATCTCGATCGGTGCCCTGACCCATTCAGCTCCGGCAGTCTCGCTGAGTCTGATTATGACTTCGGCCAAAAAGCGTTCGCACCAGTCTGGTTGACTATGCTCTCCTCTACTCCCCTGACCCTCGACAATATCCGCAGTACACTGACAACGAAGTCATTGGGACAACAGTTTCACCTACACCAAGAGCTCGCTTCGACCAATTCCGAAGCATTATTGTTAGCTCACGCCGGCACTCCACATGGCACTGTGGTAGTGGCCGAACAACAGTCTGCCGGACGAGGGCGACAGACACGTCACTGGCATTCCCCTCCTCACGTCAACATTTATTGTTCCATCGTGATTCGAGGAATCGGACCGGCCCTCAAACTTTCGGAGTGGCTCGCATGGGTGCCGCTCGTCAGTGCACTCGCAGCGGCAGAAGCAATTCGTACCACGACATCTGTAGAAGTCTCTTTGAAGTGGCCGAACGATCTCCTGTTCCACAACCGTAAGGTGGGCGGCATTCTCTGCGAGAGTGCACACATCGCATCTGACATCCCAATCGTCGTGATTGGGATTGGCCTCAACGTGAATATGACCGCTGACTCATTCCCTGAAGATTTGCGTCAAACGGCAACTTCTCTCTATGCGATTTCTCACAAGCTTATCGATAGAAACAAACTAATATCTCAACTATTACTTGAGCTTGAAGTGGTCCTAGATGAGCTGGGAAATCAAGGATCTCGACGGCTGCGCAGGGTGTACATTTCCCATTGTCACACAATTGGCAGGCACATCCGACTGTTTCATTGCAAGTCCGCCCCCTGCCCCCCCCCCCCGGAACACACCTATTGCCTCTCCTCAATATACGTGCTGCGGATGTCATACATCTACGATGAGTAGCAGTTAACCGCTCCCGCAGGTACAATAGACTCGATGCTCGCAGCGATCGACATCGGCAATACCACCGTCATGTGGGGTGTGTTCGAAGGAACATCCCTCCTCGCTCATTGGCGACTAGCCACGAATCCAACAGCCACGGTCGATGAGTACGGCATGCTCTGCATGAACTTGCTGACACGGACCGGCCAAGCCCCCGATAAGGTCACTGGGGCTATTATTTCCAGTGTGGTCCCGTCTCTCACGGAATTATTCGAGACGATGGTTAGCTCGTACTTTGGCTGCTCCCCGCTCATCGTCACATCAGATATGGACACAGGGCTGATGCTTCGATATAAGAACCCTAGGGAAATTGGCAGCGACCGTATCGTCAATGCGGCCGCCGCCTACCATAAATTTCATCGCGATCTCGTCATTGTCGACTTCGGCACCGCTACAACCTTCTGTGCGGTGACTAAAGACGGAGATTACCTTGGAGGGGCTATCGCTCCAGGCCTCAGTATTTCAGCCGAGGCTCTGTTTACTCGCGCCGCTAAACTCAGCAAAGTAGAACTCACGAGACCCAAATCTGTCATCGGCAATGATACGGCAAGCAGTATTCAATCGGGCCTCCTCTTCGGCTATGCCGGGCTCGTCGATGCCCTTGTCCGGCGAATGGAACGGGAAATGGGACACCCCTCTTATGTCATCGCCACAGGTGGACTTGCTCCTATCGTCGCCCCAGAAACCGATTCGATTCAAAAGATCGAACCCCTGCTGACCCTCGAAGGCCTTGAGTTCCTCTACCGGCGTACTCGTGGGACCGCTTCACCTTCCTGAAGTTTGCACATCCGATCATTACCCACATTTTCACGAGACATTTCTTTTCCCCATCTGTTGACTTCTAACCCTCTATGGATATCTGCATCCTCTAATAGACACATGTACAAGCTAAGCGCAGGACACTATAGAGGTAAAAGTGAGTACAATTAATGACTTAGAAGATGGTGGCGCGGGCGAAGATACGCCAAATACTGCAACCGTCGATCCCCTCCTCGCGGAAACACAGAATGCTCTAAACTCAAAGACCGACGAATGCAACGCGCTGAACGATAAATACTTAAGGCAGGCCGCAGAGTTTGAAAATTATAAGCGACTCGCTCAGCGTGACCAGCGCGATCAGATCAAATTTGGCAACGAACAGCTCCTGAAGGAAATGTTACCTGTGATCGACAATCTCGAACGAGCCCTCAAGGCTGCCCGCGATTCCGATAAGGGAGGACGTTCCGCGTTAGTTCAAGGAGTGGATCTGACGCTAAAACAACTATCCGGCAGCCTCGCCAAATTCGGCGTGCAGGCGATCGAGACAATTGGCCAAGTATTCGATCCGACCACCCATCAGGCCGTCGCACATGTACCATCCGATACTGTGCTCTCGAATCACGTCATCGAGGAGTTTCAAAAGGGCTATCGGCTGCATGAACGAATGCTCCGTGCCGCCATGGTCAGTGTGTCGTCTGGACCTGTAGCTGTGACCGATCAGGAGACAGCTCCGAACTGACCCGGTCATTTTAGTGAACCGTTGCAATTGAGAAGGAAGGAGTCCACCAATGGGTAAAGTCATCGGCATCGACCTCGGCACCACAAATTCCTGCGTCGCCATTATGAGCGGCGGAGACCCTGTCGTCATTGCCAATGCCGAAGGGAGCCGCACGACTCCTTCCGTTGTGGCCATCACGGATAAGAATGAACGCCTCGTTGGCCAAATCGCCAAACGGCAGGCCATCACCAATCCGGAAAACACCATTTTCTCGGTCAAACGCCTTATGGGGCGGAAGTTCAAAAGCCCCGAAGTGCAGGCAGCCATCAAGCGGCTGCCCTATAAAGTCGTCGAGGCCGACAATGGTGATGCCCACGTCGAGCTGCGAGGCAAACGCTACAGCCCTCCGGAAGTCTCGGCCATGATCCTTCAGAAAATGCGCCAGACCGCGGAAGACTACCTTGGCGAAAAAATCACCGAAGCCGTGGTCACAGTGCCGGCCTATTTCGACGACAGCCAGCGACAAGCCACCAAGGATGCCGGCCAGATTGCCGGTCTGAACGTCCTGCGTATTATTAACGAACCGACCGCCGCCTCACTTGCCTATGGGCTGGACAAAAAGAAAGATGAGCGTATTGCCGTCTACGATTTGGGCGGCGGGACCTTCGACGTTTCGATTCTCGAAATTGGCGAAGGCGTCTTCGAAGTGAAGTCCACCAATGGCGACACGTATCTCGGCGGTGACGACTTCGATCTCCGGGTGATGGATTGGCTCGTCGATGAATTCAGAAAAGATCAAGGCATCGATCTCCGGAAAGACCGGATGGCACTCCAGCGCCTGAAAGAATCGGCAGAGCGAGCCAAGATCGAGCTTTCTTCGTCGCAGGAAACAGAAATCAATCTTCCCTTCATCACCGCCGATGCGAGCGGCCCCAAGCACTTGGTCACGAAGTTGACCCGCTCAAAATTGGAGCAGCTCGTGGATGACCTCGTCCAGAAAACCGTTGAGCCCTGCCGGAAAGCCCTGGCGGATGCAGGGGTCTCCGCGCGCGATATCAACGAAGTGATCCTCGTCGGTGGAATGACGCGTATGCCGAAAGTTATCCAGGTTGTGAAAGAGTTTTTCGGGAAAGAACCGCACCGAGGCGTGAATCCGGATGAAGTGGTGGCAATCGGCGCAGGCATCCAAGGCGGAGTGCTCAAGGGCGAAGTCAAGGATGTGCTGCTGCTCGACGTGACACCGCTCTCGCTCGGCATCGAAACGCTAGGCGGAGTCTTCACCAAGCTGATCGAGCGCAACACCACCATTCCGACCAAAAAGAGTCAGGTCTTCTCGACCGCGGCTGACAATCAGACTGCCGTGACCATCCGAGTTTTTCAAGGCGAGCGCGAAATGGCCAACGACAATAAGCTCTTGGGCCAATTCGACCTGGTCGGCATTCCGCCGGCTCCTCGCGGGATGCCCCAAATTGACGTGGCTTTTGACATTGACGCCAACGGCATTGTCCATGTCGCAGCTAAAGACTTGGCGACGCAGAAAGAACAATCGATCCGCATCACGGCGTCAAGCGGACTCAACAAGGACGAGGTGGAAAAGCTGGTCAAGGATGCCCAAGCGCATACGGAAGACGACAAGAAGCGGCGCAAACTAGCCGAAGCGAAGAATCAAGCGGACAATCTGATTTATCAGACCGAAAAGAATCTCACGGATAATGGTGACAAGGTGGCGGCGGACGAGAAGACAAAAATCCAAGACGCCGTAGCCACGCTAAAAAAAGCGCTGGAAGGCTCGGATGCCGAAGCCATTGAGTCCGCGACACAAACGCTCATGACCGCCTCCCACAAACTCGCCGAAGAAATGTATAAAAAAGCCTCAGCGACCGCCGGTCCACAACCCACTGCAGGCCCCAGCGGTGACGGCGCAGAGAGTGCGACGACAGATGAAAAAATCGTGGACGCAGAATTTGAAGAAGTAGATAAAGACAAGCAGTAGCCTAGGATACGATGCGGATGGACCGAGCTTCCTGCACTAATACGGAACTCGGTCTTTCTGTACCTTGCGAGCATTGGCACCCGTGAGCAAACGCGACTACTACGACGTCCTCGGCGTGGGGAAAGAAGCCTCCGACGAAGATCTGAAAAAGGCCTATAGGCGGTTGGCCCGCCAACACCATCCCGATCTCCACACCGGCGACCATCAAAAAAGGGCCGCCGAAGAAAAATTTAAGGAGATCAACGAAGCCTACGAGGTACTCAGCAATCAAGACAAGCGCAAGCGCTACGACACGTTCGGCCACGCCGGGTCTCAGCCCGGTGCCGAGGGGTTCGACTTCGGCCGAGGGGGCTTCGGCGATGTGTTCAACGACATCTTTGAAGATTTCTTGGGCCAAACTCAAGGGGGCAGAAGAGCCCGAGCGGAACGCGGTAGTGATCTGCAATATAACCTGGAAGTGTCATTCGAAGAATCGGTGTACGGCAAGGACGCCAAGCTCAAGATTCCACGATGGGAACTTTGTACGGATTGCGCGGGGACCGGCGCAAAATCCCCACACGCGATCAAGAGCTGTCCCAGTTGCAAAGGAACCGGCCAGATCCGTTTCCAGCAAGGGTTTTTCAGTGTCAGCCGTCAGTGCGGACAGTGTGACGGTGCCGGTCGGCTCGTAACCGACCCCTGCACCACCTGTCAAGGCCGCCAACGCGTCTACAAAGAACGGACGATAGCCGTGCATATTCCCGCCGGGATTGAAACCGGCATGCGGCTCCGCCTCGCCAACGAAGGGGAACATGGTCCCAATGCTGGACCGCCAGGGGACCTCTATGTAGCCATTACCGTTAAACCCCACCACGTGTTTCAGCGGAAGGGGTTGGACATTCTTTCTGACGTGCCGATCAGCTTTATTACAGCGACGCTCGGTGGAAAAGTTGAAGTCCCGACACTGAAAGGCGACACTGTCATCAAGATTCCAGCGGGAACTCAACATGACAAAGTGCTGCGAATTAAAGGACTCGGCGTCCCCAGCCTTAAGGGAGGCTCAACCGGCGACCATCTGTATATGATCAAGGTCCAGATTCCCACCAAACTGACGGCCAAACAGAAAGAACTCCTCACCGAGTTCGCCAAGGAAAGTGGCATGATCATGGATGCCAGTGGCGATGGATTTTTTGACAAGATGAAGACGTTTTTCGAATAGTCTCTCCTCCCCTTGATCTTGTGAGTCCTGATGCCTGTATTTTTCGTTCCCCTTGAGTGCGTCACTTTTCCGACTTTCTCCATCACCGGCCACTTGCTCGTGCATCTCCGAGACAGTTTGCGTGTCGTTGCCGGCGAAACGCTGTGGTTTGGTGACGGACGAGGCACCAGATACCGAGGTGAAGTCACCGATACCTCGAAACGAGCCGTTACAGGGCGTATTCTTGAGGCAATTCAAGAACCGGCTCGCCACTCACCTCGTCTGATCCTGGGGCAATCGCTGATCAAGGGCGAAAAAATGGACTGGGTGATCCAAAAAGCTACTGAGCTTGGCATCAGCGAAATTATGCCGATTGATAGCCAGCATAGTGTCGTGCAGATCAAACCTGACCGCGTGGACCATCAGGTCACTCGATGGCAACGCATTGCGCTGGAAGCCGCCCAGCAATCGGAACAGTGGCGTGTGCCGGCGATCACCACGCCCCAATCCCTCAGCGCATTTCTGAAGAACCGTCCAGGTGGCATCGTCACCCTCATGCTCATTGAGCGGCGAGACGGGATGAGTTTACAAACAGTCGCGCTACCGCAAGAGCCGACCGGCTGTGTGCTGATCTTGATTGGACCGGAGGGGGGCTGGAGCAAGGAAGAGATGGCACTGGCCAAACAAGAAGACATCCAACCAATTAACCTTGGCACTTCTATACTTCGAGCCGAAACCGCCGCCATCGCCACCATCAGTATTCTCCAATCGCGGCTTGGCAAGCTGGGTGAAATATGCCCGCCTGATAGTTGGATTTCACAAAACCACCCCCAGTAGACTGCACCGCCGACTGCCAGTACTCTCAATGCATGTGATAGCTCCAACGGACGGAAACTGGCCAATAGAACGTCATGAGCGACACATTGGAACGATTAAACACCTTTTCGCCAGTCAAGCGGTCCGGATTTCAACGCAGGGATATGACAAATTGGCAGTTGATGATATTTTTACACGCGATATTCTGGAAGGCATTGCTTGTGGAGCCACCTCTACGGACAATTCCTGATACGATACCTGTTGATTATGGGATTGGTTGCGTTAGGAGCAGTCCTCTTCCTCGGGGGACAAAACGTGCAGGCAATCGCTGCATGTAAGCGACAACGCCTATGATCTTCTACTATCTCCCCTCGCACCGTGTGCCAGAAATCTTGATCGACAAACTGGCATCAGAACCATTTCAGATACTCGACACTTGCTCATCTCAAGAATTCGAAGTGAGTAATATCCCGCGGGCCATCTGGGTTGGCCTCGAGAATTTTTCGCTTGATTGACTGACCGACATCGCCCCAGAGAAACCAGTCGCGATTTATTGCTCGGTGAGATACTGCAGCGGACGGATTGCGGGGCAACTGCATCGGCACGGTTATTCCAATATCGTCAATATCTAGAGCAGCATCTTTGAATGAATCGATACGGGACACGCCGTAGTGATCAACGACGGCACGGAGACGGACGTGATCCAGGCCTACTCTAAATTCTAGAGGATCTGCCTCGCACGGGAAGAACGAACAGTTGAATAGGCCACGAAATAGAGTGATCGTAAAACATAGCAACATTCTGGCTGACCATTCTGATTTCTGATATGATGCTAGAGTCTTTCGCCAACAATGGCCACAACAGATTCCTATACTGTCACAATTCTTTTGGATGTGAATGGCGATCAGAATGTAGACGATCGCGCTGAAAGCCGCAGCTATCTCGTCGCCGATCGCGAGTCCAGCCAGGCTATCCTCATCGATCCGGTTCTCGAAAACGTCGCGCGGGATCTACGATTGGTCAAAGAACTGGGGCTCTCACTCGTCTATGTGATTGAAACCCACATTCATGCGGACCACATCACCGGCGCCGCGCGCATTCAAGATGCCACCGGTGCTCGTATCGTCTATGGTGGTGGCACTCAGGGTACCGTGACGGGAGGGGATGTCTTTCTCCATGATGGCCAAGCGCTCCGCTTCGGACGCACAGCCATACAGGCGCTGGCCACTCCCGGTCACACTGACGGGTGTACGAGTTATGTGCTGCCCGGCGCAGTCTTTACAGGGGACACGCTGTTCGTCCGCGGGAACGGACGCACGGATCTCCAGGGCGGCTCTTCGGAACATCTCTTCGATTCGGTCCGCCAGAAGCTGTTCATGTTACCCGACGAAACGATTGTCTATCCTGGCCATGATTACACCGGCAGAGTGTCCTCAACCATCGGCGAGGAAAAACGATACAATGAACGCCTAAATCTCTCCATCAGCCGCGCGCAGTTCGTCGAACTGATGTCCCGTCGACACCAGCCGAGGCCAGCACGCATGGATGTGGCACTCCCTGCCAACATCAAAGCGGGACGTATCGATCAGTAATCATGGGAAATGAACGATTCTCTCGAATTACCTCGATGGACTCTTCCAGATTCGTCTCCTGCTGGATCCTGTCTCTGTGTCTGAGCTTCGCTCCGCTGGCCATTGCTCAAGAACCCTCTGATCCCGAGTCCGCTATTCGTCGGATGATACAGGCAAATGCTGGAAAAGATCTCTCCACTCTTTCCGGAATGATGGCTCACGATGCCGATATCATCAGCTATGGGGTGGCCGGGCGGAAATATGTGGGCTGGGAGGAGCTTGAACAAGGATTGCGAGATGAATTTCTCAACGCGCAGAAGCTTGAGATCCCCATCCGTGAACTCAAGGTCTGGACGAAGGGAGATATCGCATGGTACTCGATGGAACTCGATTACATTCGCTACGTCGCCGAAGGGGACCAATTAAAACGAATGGTTCTACCTATGCAAGAAACCGGTGTGCTTGAACGCCGAAACGGCCACTGGCAACTGCTGTCCTGGCACGAATCGTTTCGGTCCGACAAAATTGATCAGTCCATTGTCCAACCTTGACAGGGCCCGATCACTGAGAAAATAGCCTACCGAGGCAACTTGAGCGCCCAGGTGAGCACAGCATCAGAGAGCCGATCGGGAAGGAGCGTCATCATTACGGCTCGGAGTTTCGCATCCATCCCTACAAGATACCGAGTCTTCGGACGAAATGCCGTAAGTGCATGTTCCACAGCTTGCGAAACAGCATCGGTGGCAATGGCCCGTGCAGACGCTTCCCCAACCACCTTTCTGACTGCAGCCACCAGAGTGGCATAGAGGCTGCGCATATGCATCGGCATGGCCACTTCTAAAGCGGCGGCATCCTTCCCGGACTTCTCCCAGATCGGCGTCGCAATTGCCCCGGGCTCCACAATCGATACGTGGATTCCCCATTGCTGCAATTCTAATCGCAAGGCATCGGTCATCGCTTCCAGCGCAAACTTCGACGCAGAATAGGGCCCCATCAACGGCAATGCTCCACGGCCTGCGATCGAACCCATGTTCACGATCCGGCCACGGGCCTTCCGTATCAGCGGAAGAAATGCCTGCGTCACAGCAATTTGTCCGATCACGTTGATCTCCAGCTGCTTTCGCAAATCTGAAATCGGCACTCCTTCAAGCGGACCAACCACCGCTATACCAGCATTATTAATAAGCCCATATAATCCAACACTTCCGCATTTTTCAAGAACTTGCTGTTGAGCTTTCAGGATGAGCGCCTCATCGGTGACATCGAGTATGAGCGGAATGACTCCTGCCCCCTGCTGTTGAAGCGTCGCTCCGTCTTGGGATTTCCGCACACCGGCAAACACCATAAAACCCAACCGGTCCAGATGGACCGCACAGGCCGCGCCGATCCCGGTCGAGGCTCCAGTGACTACCACCGCTCTGCCATTGCCAATCGATATCATACGCATCCGTGAACGAGGAACCCACCTTAGCAGGTTTCTCCTCCAAGATCATGGAAAGATCCTGCCACTGTATCGACATACAGCAGGTGGACAGGGCTGCTGTTCTTCGGCTATGATCCGCACTGTTTTCCGCCTGCTCATCACCGTGGCGGTGTAGCTCAGTTGGCAGAGCAGCGGACTCATAAGCCGCGGGTCACCCGTTCGATCCGGGTCACCGCCACCAAATAAACCCCTTGGTAATCCAGTGACTTACCACTCGGCTGCTCAAGCGAGTACCTCCTCGATTACTGCCTTCTGGTGCAGAGCGAATGCAGAACCGACCGTACCGACAATCTCATCCAGCGTATCAGCCCACCCACGATTTCCACTGAGGAAGAGATGGCCCTAAGTGTCTATCGTGATTTGAATGCTGTCGGCTCCAATGCAGGACAATCAGGGTTCATCTCCACTCGCGCGTTCGAGATCTTTCAACCGCATGGTTTGATCGATCTTCTAGATGACCGTATTCGTTGCGCCAGCGGTACTATGTTTGTTTGGTGATGTCCAGAGTCCGACAGACCTGGGCCACTGCCTGGCCTTTGCTCAGAGCCACTTCAGCTTCACGCAGCTTGGCGAGACTTTATCCGAGAGTGTGATGCAAACGTGACATGCAGCCCTTCTTTTGGCCCGACCCTAACAGACGAGTGGGACCCATTTAAGGGGGCGAGATCAATTCACTGATAGAGATTCTGACAACAACACCAACCCGATCGAGCTTGATTGAATTGTGGGATTGGCCTTGCGGTGGCGAAACTCAGACCTTGTAATCTACCATGAACAGAATCAGCCGTTAGATTAAGTGGGTTGATGGAAAAATATTTCGCGATGCAATTTCGCGTTTCTTTTAGGGTCGCCAAAAGAGATTTGAGGTTGGGACGGGCTACCGCCGCACGGGGACCGAACCCATAGCTCACAGGGTTCGTATCTGGCCTCCAGATCTTTAGGAATTGAACGCGGCCAGTGCCTCTTCATCCGTACTGTACAGCTGAAGATTGCCTCCATACATACGGCTAAGTAAATCAAACCCGCTGGCCTGTAGGGCTTCTTTGACCATCCCCTTTGCGGAGGAAAGTTTCATCTGCCCTTGCACACCTTGCAAGACCTTGAAGGCCAACATGATAACCCGGATCCCACCACTGCTGATATAATCCACCTCAGCCAGGTTGAGGATCAGTTTTTTCGCGCCGGCATTCAGTATCTTCTCCATTTCCCTGTTTCCCTGCTCAGCAGTGGTTGCAGCCAGGCTGCCTTTTATCTTAACGACAGTGACCCCGGCTTTCTCGTGAGAGGTCACAGTCAATGTATGCCTGGTCTCTTGCTCCATAATTCCCCTCCATTCTGATTCGAAACATACTGAAAAGGTGCTCGCCTAGGATTGCTTACACAAGACAAGTCCCATGGTATCAAACCTGCATGTGCCATGCCATTGCAAAATATAGCTTGCGGGACTGACCCCGAGATTTCAGCTTGACCCATAAACTCTCACGATAGCCTCTTCCACGTTGGCCGCATAAATATTCATGCCCATCACGCCGCTCATCTGAAGTACCATTCGGGAATGGTCATTTCCTCCACACAGCAGGATTTTCCCGCCCGTTCGATTCATCGCCATCATAGTTTTCAAGATTACGCGAAGCCCGATGGAGGAGATGTACTCAATCCGCGAAAGATCGAGTACGATCCGCTTGGCTCCCCGCGCGATGTGGTCGGTTAAAACGCGCTCGACTTCTGGCGAACCGTTCGTGTCAAACCGCCCTTGCGGGGCAACAATGACGACGGCGCCATTCTCACGTAAGGCAATAATCATCTTCATATCCCCTTACCCATTGCCTCCATGGCGTCCTGCGACTGGCGGATGGATTAGTCAGATTTCCAAGCACACCATCTGACAGGAGTCAGCTGATCAACCTGCCAGCTTCTTTTTGATGGTCAGCACATTGCGCCCGATATCGCGATGATACAATACTTCATCAAACATGGCTCGTACTAAATGAATCCCCAATCCGCCGATTTCTCGTTTGTGTAATAACAGTGACAGATCCGGCGGGGCTACGGTCAAGGGATTAAAAGGAATCCCGTCGTCCGTAATGATCAGCACAACATACCCATCGCGCACGTCACCTTCCACGACGATCTGATGCTCCGACTGATCGTTGGGGAACGCGTATTCGACGACATTGTTGAGCAGATCATCCAACGCCATATTTAACGTGGGAATTATTGGCCTGGCTCTCTCCCACTGCGAAACATACCGTTCAAATGCTAATTGCAGGGTGGGAATCGCCATCAAACGGTTGGGCATCGTTTGACGAAAAAATCCTGCAGCTGCGCTGGTCGGCGCGACACCGTAATACCGCAGTCCCAGAATAGTGATGTCGTCTGCCTGTGCCATCTCGCCAGCAAAGGCCTTCACGGCCCTCATGACATCAGCAATACGATCGATAATCGTGGTCGCTTTGGATTGGTCCAGCGTTGTTTTCAATCTGTCGTTACCGAACAGCTCCCGCCTGACATTATCGGCTTCGGTTACCCCATCCGTGTAGAAAAATAACTCGTCCCCTGGAGCCAACCGAGTGACACTTTCCTTGAACGCGATGCCTGGCATGGGGCCGACAATGGGTCCATCCTGTGCCGTCAACCACTCAAAGCGCCCATCCTGGCGCTTCAGCAAGGGCTGGTTATGCCCCGCGTTCGTCGTCAACAGCGTGCCGTCGCGGAGATTCAAGATGCCTAGATAGAGAGTGACGAACATGGCGCTGTCGTTGTCCGCGCTAAGCGCATCGTTGACATGAGTGACGATGCTGGCGGGCGAGGGGTCCGACGCTGCTCTAGTCTTCACCATGATCTTGGTCATCGTCATGAACAACGCAGCGGGAACCCCGTTTCCCGATACATCGCCGATGACAAAACACAATCGATGATCATCAACCATGAAAAAGTCATAGAGATCACCGCCCACTTCCATTGCCGGTTCAAGCACTGCATAGAGCTCAATTTCTTTGCGATCCGGAAAGGCCGGGAACACCCGCGGCAGCATACTTCGCTGAATATCGCGCCCCACATTGAGCTCTTCTTGCATACGGGTCTTTGCCGCTTCCACCAAGGTCAGCGAATCGGCCAACCGCGCTTTGGCATCCTCGGCGGCTTGCTCAGCATTTTTCAGGGCGGTAATGTCGGTGGCGATCGCGACGATGCCGCCATCATGCGTCCGACTCTCGTTGATCTGCATCCATTCTCCATTAGATCGGTATTGTAAGTACGGCCCTCGGGGATTGCGGTGCATGGCTAGACGCATATTAACCCACGAATCAATATCTCCAATCGCCGCAGGAATATCGCCTCGAAGTGCCACGCGGCGAATGATGGACTCGAACGAGTCATTAAGCTGCACTTCCTCATCAGGCTGAGACACGCCTTCCCGATACTTGCGGTTGCAGATCACCAGACGGTCGTCCGTATCGAAAAGCGCAACACTCTGCGGGATGCTTTCGATAGCCGCGATCATTCGTTCATGGGTGTCGCGCGCCAATCCGGACGCCGTCGTCACGTGCCGATCGATAATGGCCAATAGACTCGAGAATGAAATCGCAACCAGAGCAAGTAAATCCACTTCAATTCCCGGCGTCAATGCATGAACCTCGACACCAGGGACACCGTACACTGGCATCATTCCGGCGAAATGGGCACCGGATAGAGCCAGTCCCATCGCGCTTGCCTTTTCGGTGACTCGCCAGCCTCCATAAGTGATATTCCATGCGCCGAGCCCGATCACGACAATGCCCAGGAGTATGATGATAATACCTGACAGCATCAATTGAGCCATGTTCGAATCCAGATCGATCCAAGGATGCATCGCCAGCATGGTGGTGAAATGAGCCACCGCCATGGAGGCTCCCATTGCTAAGCCGCCGGACAACAGCCGGATCGGAGACGCGCTGAAGCTGCCGATAAGGTACACGGCAACAGCTCCTGCCGCTACGGCAGGGAGAATGGACAGGCCGGTGAACGCAATATTCAGCACGGATACTTCCGGTCTGCAGAACGCTAAATTTCCGATAAAGTGGATCGCCCAGATCTCAAGGCCGGCAGCGACTGCACCGATGGTCAGCCATTGCTTCTTTACATGGCTCTGATCGGTGGCACGCATTCGCTCGGCAATGCTGAGAATGACGTAAGAGGCCGCACCGCCGAGTAACATTGATGAAACAGCCAGGACCGGATCGCAAATCTTCAGCAGCGTGAACAACCACTCCGGACTCATTGTGGCGAGCACAGGAGCATTCATAAACCGCACCTCCAGCACCAAAACCATGACCCATTGCAGAAATAAATGTACCTGCTTGGAATGGGTGTGTCACCTATCATGTTAATTATGATCTCGCAAGGCAGAGCGACTCGAGAAAGAAATATGGATGTGTCCAATAAGTTTGCGCCAGACTAGTCATCACTGAAAACAAGAGATCATCCGTGACGTCCTTGACCGATCCCATTTCTGGCCGCGAGCAACCACCAACTTTCGTGCAAGTCGCAAAATCCGGCTGTATCTACTTTCTCATCACATCGGCTGGCTCAGGACATGCCCTCCAGTCAAATTGCGTAAGCACAGGTTCAAGCCAAAAGCTGGCGGGGCAAGTATCAGGACTCCTTGCAACACATGCAACTGGATCAGCACGTCCAGCCACAGTGACACCCCGTCTTGTGCTGCCGGCACACGGGAGCCTCGCCGTGCCGTTCCTCGCTTCCTTCTTGATCGTCACCTAGAGAACGACGGCCGAGGTTATTCTTCAGGCGCTTCGATTGGCCCGGCCCACTCTCCTTTGGCCAGTGTCACTTCCTGAAACTCCCCATCCGGCCATTGAAATTGGCCGACCTTGTCCACCTGTATGATATAGGGATCAGCCTCATGGGCCTCCCCACGAAACCAGTACCAGCCAGGGCCCGTCGGTTTATCCTTCGTCCATTGATACATCGCTGTCGCGCTCCTTCTTCGTGGTGCTGTAGTTACAAGTCTGTTACAGTCCTCCCATGATGGTGAACCCTACCATGTCCCACCTGCCAATAGAAGATGTGTTGCCCGCGTTGCGCGACACGCTTTTGAACGGGCGCAATGCCCTACTGACCGCGCCACCTGGGGCAGGAAAGACCACCCGCGTCCCCCTGGCCTTGCTCGACACTCCATGGCTCCAAGGCAAGAAGCTCCTGATACTCGAACCTCGCCGACTCGCGGCCCGCGCCGCTGCTCACCGTATGGCCGCCACGCTTCAAGAGTCAGTCGGCGCCACCGTCGGGTATCGAATGCGGCTGGACACAAAGGTAGGGCCCGCGACCCGAATCGAGGTTGTCACGGACGGCATCTTGACGAGACTGCTTCAACACGATCCAGAGTTAGCTGGCTACGCGGCAGTGATCTTCGACGAATTCCATGAGCGCAGTCTGCAAGCCGACGCCGGCTTAGCCCTTGCGCTTGAAACTCAGAAATTGTTCCGTCCGGATCTCCGTTTGCTGGTGATGTCGGCCACGTTGGATTGTGGACCAGTCGGTGAACTGTTGCGCCCCGCCCCGACACTCCGGTGCGAGAGCCGCATGTTTCCTGTCGACACCTGCTATCTGGATCAACCCCTTACCGATCGCCTCGATATGGCTGTCGCACACACCATCCGTCGTGCGCTTACCCATGACCAAGGCAGCGTGCTCGTGTTCCTACCCGGCATGGCGGAAATCCGCCGTGTCGAACGGTTTCTCCGAGAATCCGCCCTCGATCCGCAGATACGCATTACTCCACTTCATGGCGACTTGCCGCAACAGACACAAGATGCCGCAATCACTCCGGCCAGGCCCGGCACGAGAAAGGTGGTGTTGGCCACGTCGATTGCGGAAACCAGCTTGACGATTGAGGGCATTCGCATCGTGATCGACGCCGGTCTCCTCCGCGTGCCGCGATTTGATCCGCGTTCCGGCCTCACCCGGCTGGAGACGATCCGAATCACACAAGATTCTGCCGAACAGCGCCGGGGCCGAGCCGGCCGTTTGGAGCCGGGCATCTGTTATCGGCTCTGGACGAAATCAGAACAAGCTGGACTCGCTCCCCGACGTCCACCGGAGATTCTCCATACAGACCTTGCCCCGCTCCTACTGGACTTGGCACATTGGGGAACTGCCGATCCATCGGAATTGTCGTGGCTGAATGCGCCACCTGCCGGATCGGTGGCACAGGCCAAAGACTTGTTGATTCGTCTGGGAGCATTGGAATCTGCTGGCGGAATTACCCCCCATGGCAAACGGATGGCGGAGTATCCGCTGCATCCACGTCTCTCCCATATGCTCGTGCGAGCTCTTACTATGCAGTGCGCTGAGTTAGCCTGCGATCTTGCCGCACTGCTGGGTGAACGCGACCTGCTTAGAGGTCCATCGTTCGCACATCACGCGGATGTTAGGACCAGACTTGACGTATTGCGCGGTGAACGCCACCAGGTTATGGAATCGACGATCGACCGTGGCACACTCCAGCGAGTCAAGGATACGGCTGCTGCGTGGAAACGGCAGCTGATTCGATCCCCTGACCGCTCACAAGCTACGGGCAAGACAAGCCTGGATGCGATTGGACCACTGTTGGCACTCGCCTACCCCGACCGGATCGCCCAACGTCAACCGGGCACCGAGGCGCGCTATCTTTTGACGAACGGCCGGGGAGCCCTCTTTATCCAGCCTGACCCCTTGGCGTCGGAACCGTATCTCGTCATCGCCGATCTGGATGCCGGATCTCAATGGGGACGCATTGATCTGGCTACCCCGATCTCGCGCGAAGACATCGAGCAGCTGTACGGAGACCAGATTGTCACGATCGAAGCGGTCGCCTGGGATGAACAGGCTGCGTCAGTTCGCGCATCACGACAACGTCGGCTCGGTTCATTAGTGTTGTCTGAAGAGGCGTTGTCAGATCCAAATCTCGCGGTGCTCACCGCAGCGCTCTTGGATGGCGTGCGCCGGGCCGGTCTGGACACGCTTGCCTGGACGACAGAACTGCGGCAGTGGCGAGCGAGAGTTCAATTTCTCAGACGAATTGATGGCCTCGGTGCCTCATGGCCAGACCTGTCGGATGCAGGCTTGCTCCGATCACTCGAGAAATGGCTCGGGTTCAACCTGCATGGCATGACCACCCTTGACCGCGTCCAACGGGTAGATCTGACGCAACCCCTCCAATCACTCTTGACCCAGGAACAGAGACGCGACCTGGACCGTCTCGCTCCAACCCATTACACCGTGCCGAGCGGATCGAACATACGCATCGATTACGACACTGCCAATCAACCAGTACTGGCCGTGCGGTTGCAAGAAATGTTCGGTTGTAAAGTGACGCCCCGCATCGCAGGAGGAAAGGTTCCGCTGCTGCTGCACCTGCTTTCGCCGGCAAAACGCCCGGTGCAGATCACACAAGATCTGGCTGGATTTTGGATGGGATCTTACCACGCCGTGCGCAAAGAACTGCGTGGCCGCTATCCCACGCATCATTGGCCGGACGATCCGCTCACGGCACCACCCACGGCGAAATCTAAACGGCCACGGCGTTGAACGCCAATCCGATTACTTCTCAATCGGCAGGAAGCTCACATTAGCTGCCGTTGTGCCTTCAACGGACGGATAATTTCCTTCGTACTGGGCCGGAAATACATACAGCCGCTCATCGGCTGCAAACAGCAGCTTGTACTCCTTTTCGGTGTTCCCATGCAGATACACCGTGAGTAAAGAGGCGGGTGCTTGTTTGTCCGCTCGTGCTCGATTCATCCCCAATTGTGCCGGGACGACATACAGGCCGACGGCAACCAGGACACAGGCGATAGAGGCCATCGTGAGATCCATCTGCAGGTCTTCCGTGATGAGACGGACCACCCACAGTTCGAGCGCGGACGCCAGCAACCAGAGAAGGACCACCACGGAAATGACCGACAACACGATAGCAGCGAACGTGGCACCAGCATAACTCAGCAACAGGATTACTACTAAGAGCAGACTGAAGAGCCCCGAGCCATATTGGACTACGACGACTGAAATCTTGAATTTAGTGTTCGCCGTCAGTTGGTTCGGACTGTCGATCAACCCGAGATTCGTCGTGGCCAAATAGACGAAAAAGAGAATCAGCAGCAGCGGAATCCAGCTTTGGCTGAAGTAGATTGCCGCTGGAACCTCTTCCAAGATCCATGAGGCGCCGAATTCGGCAAAATACGCCCTCGTGTAAAAGGATCCGGCGAGATAGGCCAGCCCTGTCGTGACCGCCAAGCCCGCGAAGGCGATCGGCGCCTGCTCGATGAGCCGCCGAGCTCCGGTACGAGCCTTCTGAGCTTTCTGGTTATCATCGCGCGGCACGGTTACACCGGAATGTCGCGAGTACCGTCATAGGAGGCCCGAGATTGATAGACAAACTTCACGGTGTCGCCATCGCGCACCGTCGAATCGTCCGATCCAATCCGCTTATTGATCGTGATCAAGGTTTCACGTCCAGCGATGAACGGCAGCAGCGCCCCGAGTTCCACCTGGTTCGTCTCGACCAACTTCTTCACCGTCGTAGAACCAGACACCTCGACGTCGATTTTGCTGCCCCCCACCGCATCGCGCAAGATGTTGCCCAGCACCAGCACCGTCACCATCAGACTCATTCCTCGTATTTCGTCGTGCGCATCTCACTGTTTGCGTACTACTTCATGAGATACGCTCGCTCGCCTTGTGACGAATCCGAGAGCCTCGCTAAGCCGGCGAAGCGGGCTTCACGCTTCACGAGGCCTGTTCTTCTCCCCTGCTTCATAGGCTTCATGCAGCATCTGCGCGACATGTTTCACTTCGATTTTTTCTGGCAACCCATTGTTCAAGCGGATCATGCACGCGGGACAACTTGTCGCCACGACATCCGCGCCAGCCTGTTCAATCGCCCGGACCTTGCGCGCGAAGATGTGCTGCGACGTGTCGTAATCCTTGACGATAAATGTTCCGGCACCGCCCGCGCAGCGATCGGCGTCGGCCATCTCGGTAAAATTGACGCCTGGCAACAAGGCCAAGAGCTTCTGTGGTTCCCTGGTTACACCGGCGGCCCGCAGGTGACAGGAGGAATGGTAGGTCACCCGCTTCGTCCCGTCAATTGATTGCGCCATGGGCGGAATCCGCGGAGCACGTGCGACGAACTCCGTGATATGCACGACCTTCTTCGCCAGCTGTTCCGCCTGGCGGCGCGCTTCGCCGTCCGCAAACAGCGCCGGGTAGTCCTTGAGCATCAGGGTACAGGAGGCACAACCAGTTACGACGGTGTCATATCGCGCCAACGAGTTGAGATTGAACCGCGCTCCCTCGCGCACGAGCTCCATGTGCCCATAGGTTTGAATCGGCGTCCCGGAACATCGTTGCGGTGGCAGAGCCGGTTCCACACCATGTTTTCGCAGAACGCCGATCACCGCATCACCGACTCCGTCGTCGAGATAGTTTGCCGCGCACCCATGGAAATAGGCAATGTCTTTCGATTGGAGTGCGTCCGACTCGGCTGGAATCAGGTCCGCATGGCGTTCTCTCAGCTGTTTGGTCGCGAATCGTGGTAAAACCAGCTCGTGGGGCAATCGCGCTGTAGGAGCTAGCCACCGCATAATCGGCTTCGTCACCCATTCAATGAGCCGGCGCACGAATGGACGATCCCACAGCGGTTGCGTTTTCCCCAACCAGCGGAGCAGCACATCGAATCGAGCTCCGCCTGCTTGGAATCGGAAAATCCAGCCCGCCAGCCGATTGGGATGTTCCGCGCGTTTTTTCAAAATGAGATCAGACACGTCCACACCGGCTGGACAGACCGTCCGGCAGGATTTGCAATTTAGGCAGGCTTCCACCACACGTTTCGAGTTTAAATAGCTGTAATCATTTGCCGTCACGATCTCAAACCAGCCGCGCGAACTCATATCCTCGGATTGGAAGACATCGTAGACTGGACAGACCGCGTTGCATTTCGCGCAGGTCGCGCACGATTTCGACAGTCTGGTGTAGTCGATGTGGTCGGTAAACGGCCGATCGCTGATCTTGATTCCCGGATTGAGAATGTTGCCGGGATCGAAGGCTTGCTTCACTTGCACAAAGAGACCGTACAAGTCCTCACCAAACATTTTCCTCACATATTCAGCTCTGATTCGGCCGTCACCATGTTCTCCGCAAATGGATCCGCCAAAACGATCCAGCACGGCTGAATGAATCTCATGATAGCCTTGAACCATTTTACTGAAATCGCTGCAGTCATTGACATCTAAGAGCGGAACAATATGAGCATTTCCATTCCCGATATGGCCGAAGATCGCCACCGGCACCTGCTGTTCCTTGAAAAATGTTTCCAGATAATGAATCAGCTCGCTGATGCGTTCGGCGCGAACGACGACATCGTCCACAAAGTTGATCGGTTTCTTTCGAGGATCATACCGATACAGCGTAGGGTACAGAGCTTTCCGCGCTTTCCAGAGTTGTTCCCGCCGATCCACATCGAACGCCAGGGTCAACTCCGAGGCCAACCTAAATGGGCAGCAGACAGCCGCCATTCTCTCGGCCTGTTTGCGCAGATCGACATCAAAAGAATCCGCATCCAATTCGATCAGTAATGTCGCCGCTGCGTCGACGGGCACACCATGCTTCGCGCGCCCGATCAGGTCAAGCGTATTAGCATCCATGATCTCCAAGGCGCTCGGTTCTAATTCAAGCAATCGCGGCACCGCCTCGCCCACCTCTTGAAGGTGGCGAAAATGAATCAACGCGGTCAATGTCGCCTTCGGCTTGTCGACAAGCTTCACGGTTGCCTCGCTGATAACCCCCAGCGTTCCCTCACTGCCAACGAACAATTTGGGTAGATTGAACAGTCCGTCCGCCAGGCCATCGGCCAAACTAAAGAGATTGTAGCCACAACTGTTCTTACTGACAGTCGGCTTCTTCGCGCGAATCATATCCGCATGTGCCTGCACCAGCACGAAGATCTTCCGCAGTACCGGAATGGCTGTCAGCACTCGCTCGAAGGCCGGATCATTCACTCTGTAGAGTTGTGCGTCCAGCCAAGTTCCAGATACCAAACAGGCGCGGAGGCTGAGCACGTTGTCTTTAACCGCACCATAGCGCAACGTATGAGGTCCAGACGAGTTGTTTGCCAGCATGCCACCGAGCTTACACATCTCGCCGCTGGACGGATCTGGACCGAAGAGCAGACCATCGCGGGCTAGCTGTTTGTTCAATTCGGCAAGGACAATCCCCGGTTGTACACGAGCCCAACGTTCTTCATGATTTACTTTAAGGATTCGGTTTAACCGCGAGATGTCCAATATGATTCCAGATCCAATGGCAGAACCAGTGAGATTCGTACCGGCAGCTCGCGGCGTTAGTGGGATACCATTGGCCGCAGCATACCGGACAGTGGTCACAATGTCTTCTTCCGATTCGGCGAGCACAACAGCCTTCGGCTTCATGCGATAAATACTGGCATCGACCGCATAGGCCGTGAGGGTTGGGGGATCGTCCTTCACCCTATCTGAGCCGAGCTTGGCTCGAAGGTCGGCAGCAACGGCGCGGGATCGTTCGGGGATAATCAGTGCTGGGGCAGTCATAGCTGCGCTGGGGCATGGACAACAGCCCGCTCATAGCCTGTCATGAGTGCCGTCACTCCGGGATGGTCGTTGGTCAGTACTCCGGCATCGATCAGAACGGCAAGCCGAGGTGTGGGATCGAGCCGCCGGAGACAGGATCGGGTGAGACCATCTGTGGCTAGCGCCTTTTCATAGGCGTCCAGCCAGGACTCCGTGATTGCTCGCAAACCCGCGTCAGTAGGTTTCATTCGACCGAGCCGGACCTGCTGCAGCAGCTTGATCAGAGGATCAGCGTGAGAGATGGCCACGATTGCGCGGGACAGAGCCTGTTCGTCTAACGTCCCCATGCGCCGATTAGTTCATCGAGCAGAAACCTGGGCCACGAGGGTCTCCGCAACTGCCGCAGGCCCCAGGACCGCTAGCCGACGCCCAACGGGCTATCGCCCCGACGCCACAAGCGGAGAACTGCTTGTCGAGCTTGGTGGTATGATACTGGGGGCAGGCCGCTTCCCCCGATCCCTGGACCAACAACTCGAAACGATGATTGCATTCCCGACCGACATATTCGAAGATAGGCATGGTAAGACTCCTTGGTGACGGCTCATTATAAAGTTGCGCCCGCCGGATCGCAACGAGAGGACTTCTATGTATCAAGAAGACAAAACCTTCACCCTGCGCTTCAGCCTGGAGGCGCGATTCCCGGACGATTACGAGGGCGAGGACGACCACCATGCCTGGCTGCACGCCTGGGAAGCCCGCATGAAACCAGAACTGATCAAAGTCGTCTTCGAGTCGCTGAGAAAGGCGCCGCACTGGACCGTGCACACGCGCAATCGCGGCAAATCGCCTGAAGATGAAATCGAAGTCATCTTGGAACGAAACTTTTCAACATCCCAGTCCTACTCCATCTAACCATGGCCACGAAGCTGCACCGCGACATCGGTCTCTACGTCCATATTCCGTTCTGCAAACAACGCTGTCACTTTTGCGCGTTCTATCTCGAAGTTGCCAGACCCGAGCGGATGCGCTCCTTCTGTGCGGCGCTTGCGCAAGAAATCCTTCTCTATCGGCAGGATGGGTTGGTGGGGCACCGCGCATTGCGCAGCATCTATTTCGGTGGCGGAACACCGACTGCCCTCCCAGCCATGCAACTGGTTTCGCTGTTACAATTAATCCAACAAGCCTGGTCGACGGAATCATCCGTGGAGATTACGGTGGAAGCCCATCCGTCCACCGTAAGCCGCAGGGACTTGCACATCTTGGCCGATGCCGGATTCAATCGCATCAGCTTCGGTGCCGAATCCATGGACGAGCATGACTTCACCCGAATCGGCCGACCCGGACGAGTTCAGGATGCGGGGAGCGCCGTCGAAGCCGCACGTGCCGCCGGCTTCACCAATATCAATCTGGATCTGATGTATGGGCTGCCCGGTCAATCGCTTGCTTCGTGGACTGAGACTGTGCACTCCCTGCTTGCCCTCGAACCGACACACGTGTCCTGTTACGCCTTGACCATTGAAGACGGCACAACACTGGCTGAGAATATTGCCAGGAATGTGGTTCCCAGGATTGACGAGACACTTCAGGTCGACATGGAATCAGCAGCGGAGAGCCTGTTGAAGGAATCAGGGTTCGATCAATATGAGATTTCAAACTATGCTAAGCCAGGTTTCCCCTGCAGCCATAATCTGCTCTATTGGACCGGTGGCGACTATCTCGGACTCGGTCCCAGTTCCCAATCATATGTCAACGGCATCCGTTTCGGAACGGTCCCCAATCTCACGGCCTATACGGAGAGTCTGAACATAGGTCGCTTGCCGATCGTGGAGCGCATTGCCCTCTCGGATGCCGAGCAGCAGCGGGACGCGCTGGTGTTTGGCCTTCGCCGGATGGAAGGAGTACCCCGGCATCTTCTTCGCCCCGACATGCCGCAGCACCAGATTCTTGTCCAGCTCAGTCGCCACGGAATGATCGAATGCAACGGTGACTATATTCGCTTGACGGCACAAGGCAGACGATATGCGGACTCGGTCGCCCAAGAATTATATTAGTCTTGATAAAATGGGCATTCGGCTGGACGGACAAGCCCCGCGAGCCGGGCAGACACGATCAACCGGACAGGAGAACGCGCAATGCCAGTGAACATGGATCCCTCGAAAAAGCGGCGCAGACTGAACCAATCAGGAGAGGAGGCTCATATGAATATCCCGCCAAAGGCATTCGGGGAAGAAACCGAATTAGATCGAGAAAAAGACTTGGCGGATGCGGAGTCGAAAAATCTGTGGGATGCGACAGAGATAATCGACATGGATAAAATGTAGCCATCAGGTCGGCAAAAAAATAAAACGCGATCGCCAGCATCACGTAGACCCCGACCAACATCACGCCTTCCATCCAGTGTGATTCCCTATCCATCGAGACAAACCCTACAATCAGCACCGACATCGTGACAGCCGCCACCTCAAATGGGGTAAAGATTAAATCCAGCGGGGCCACAAATCCATAGCTTGCAAAAACCAGCAGCGGGGTGACCAGTAGGGCAATTTGGGTACTCGATCCAACAGCGATCCCAAGCGTCAGATCCATTTTGTTCTTCATAGCCATCAGCACTGCTGTCGAATGTTCCCCAGCATTCCCCACCAGTGCCACTAAAATGACCCCCACAAATACCTGTGTCAATCCAAGCCTGTGGGCGACCGGCTCGATGGCCCCAACCAGCATTTCACTCATCACACCAATGAGAATCGCCACCACTATGAGTACGGATAATGAAAACCGATAGCTCCATGGCGTTTCTCCGATGTCGTGCGCGTCGCGCTCACCGCCCGTAAAAAGATGCCAGTGCGTCTTCAGCGAAAAGGCCAAGCTCAGGCCGTAGATCAGAAAGAGTACGATCGCGATATTCAGACTGAGATTATGCTCGGCCTGCGAGTCTGAGTGGGTGTCGTGAAATGAACCAGTGTCGGAATGATGAGGCCAACGGCCGCCAATAGCAGCATGTTGCTCCCCATCCCAGCCGCCATCTAATTGAACTGTTGTCGCTCATATTTGACGCCACCGGCAATCATCGAAGCGCCTAGTACAAGCAAAACATTCCCGATAATTGATCCGATCAGCGACGCCTTCACCATGTCATGCAACCCCTCGTGCCGTGCAACCAATGCAATGATCAACTCGGCCGCATTGCCCATCGACGCATTCAATAAGCCGCCGATTCCCGCCCCGACGTGCACCATCAGGTGTTCGGTGGTCCGTCCCAATAAACCGGCAAGCGGGATAATCGCGACGGACGATGATACAAAAATAAGAAGCGGGTTGGCCTTCAGAAGTTCAAGGCCCACCGTCACGGGAATGAACAGCAGCAGAACGTTCAGCCAAGAGGAAAACAGTCGTCGCACAGGAGAACCCTAGCCCGAGCACCGCTCTTTGTCGATTTTTCCGGCAGGTCTCGATTTCGATTCACCAGTCAATCGATCAGGAGAGAAAGGATAAAACAAGTATTAATTCGATCAGATAGATTTGCTAGAATTGGCCCCATGCCGTCACCTTCAACACCCGAGACGATTCCGGAGATCACGGAAGACATTAAGACCAGCATCGTCAGCGGATTCGAATCTCGCGTCATCGTCTTTAATTGTGAATGCCACACCTACCAAGAAGTGATTGACCTCTTTTGCCAATTCATTCCTGGTATGACGGCCACCAAAGCGTTCGAATTAGCCTATCGAATCGACCACGAAGGAGAAGCCGTCGTGTATAGCGGAGCCACGGAGCAGGCGGAAGAGATCGCAGTCAAATTGGCAGGAGGAGGGCTCAAGGTCATGGTGCAGTAGCTGTAGCTTATTTGTGCTTCGCCTTTGGCTTAGCCTTAGGCTTGGCCTTGTGTTTGGGCTTCGGTTTCTGGGTCGGATGAACCTTCGCAACGGATTTCTTGGATGGAGCGGTCGCAGCGAGCACCTGCTTTCTCGGATTGGCCTTGACTGGTTTTGTCGACGTCGAAGGAGCGGGTTTGGCATTTTTTGCCCGCTTGCCAGAAGACTTTCCCATTTTTGCGGGGGCAACGGGAGCCAAATACGTCATAGTCCGATTCACCTTCACCAACTGCTCCCCACTGAGCACACGGACCTGGTAGAGCTCGAATAATTTGCTGATAGCTTTTGTGTCCCCCCGCCTGGCTGCGCCGAGCAGCTTTCGGCGTTGGTTCATTTCTTCTTCTTCAGTATGAGACGCCACGCGCCGTTCCATGCCCGTCCTTTCTCAGTTCCGCCTATCGCGGATCGTCAACCCTCATCACACCAGCAGCGGGAAAACATGTTGAGTATAGCAGAGTTGCGCTGAGATTTGAATCCGTTGTTTCAGATCAATTTCCGGAGGGTTTGCCCGGAGGGCCATGATGGATTTTCCAAAGGGAGCCACCAGTCTCTGCCTCACCCTGTGATCATCTCCGCCATTGAGCGACTGGAGAAGAGCCAGTATAATCTCTTAGCAATCATCACTCTGCTTGTAAAAAGGAGACTGCTCATGAACCAGTATGCCTCATCTCAGCCAACCGTGGCCGACGACCCTCAAGCCCGTGATCTCTTGCGTCGGGCCTTTGAGAACACCGCACGGTGGCAGAGAGATTTCACCGGCTTTACCGCCGATCTCACCGTAAACATCAATGGCAAGGACACAAGTGGCCCGGTCATCGTCAAGGGTCCACGGGAAGTGTCTGTCCAACTCGACAACGCCGAGGTCCAGAAGTGGACGCAGGAACAACTGGGCATGATCGCGGTCCATCGAGGTCCCCGGAGCTTCGAGGAATCGGATGGAAAATACTCCTTAACGATGGAAGAAGATGGGCATCCGTTAGGCACAAAACTCGTCATCCACGGTTCCAATTCATTCTATCGCCTCAAAGACAACCGGATCACCCAGATCAATCGGAGCATGGCGCATCCAGGCATGGCACCGTTTGCCTTCACGATCAATGTCGAAGACAGCGTCGTCACGCAAGACGGGAAGCACCTGACGACCAAATACACCGTCTATTACTATTCCCCGACGGATGGAAAGCTGAACAACGTCGAGAGTTTTACCGACAGCCACGTTCGCGTCGAATCGTCTGATCTCCCGGCAACCAGACGAATCATTACATTTGAAAACGGCACTGTTATCGTCAAAAGTCTCACCTTCAAGAACCACAAGTTGATTTAGCGATGGATTTACGAACCGGATTTCCTCGTAGTATGAGGGTCAAGCTTGCGGGTCACGTACACGTGGCCCGCATGATCGACAAATGCCGAGCTGTCCTCGCCGGCACCGAGGGGGAGTACATCTACCCTTGCCCAATGGATGAGCGACTGCTCGACTTCACCGGTATCACCAGTGATCAGTTCACCGCCGCTGTCAAGGCCAACACAACTGATGAAGCAGTCGCGGCTTGGTTTCAGCAGCAGGCCAAGCCGCACGCATCGATAGAATTGGAAGAATGGAATCGAACACTGCTGACGTACGGACCGAGCTCTCCAGAAAGTGCGGTGAAGTTCAAGAAATACTTGGTCGCCATCGATCCGTCGCGCACGGATATCACTGCGTGGTCGGATCTACAAGATCTGGAAGAGGGACGGAGCGTTCCAAAGCGTGATTGATCGCAATGTCGAGACTTGGTCGAGCGCAGTTGACGGCCATTCCGAGCACCCTTTGGGATCCATCGCTACACCGACGCATTTCACCAATTCATTATTTCCCCTGCCCTGGCGATGAGTTCTTTCAGCCCATTCAAATCCAACACCCCGGGCTCAACCCGATCCTAACAATGAATCCCGGTGTTCCGAAGATTCCAAGTTCGTGCGTACACGCTCGATTCTTACCGATGACAATCTACCACTTAGGATTAGCCATCTCCGCCTCGAAGCGCTTCGTATTAAGGCCGACACTCACGGCAATTTTCAAGATTTCTTCCTTCGTCATACCACCATGAGATGTCAATAATGCCTCATCGAAGGTTTGATGTTTCCCCTGGGCCTGAGACGCGAATGTCGCCTTAGCCGCGAGCACCGATGGTTCGCCTAGAATGGGGAAATCCTTATAGACCACTCGAATCCGTGGGTCTTGCTTCTGAAGTTCCATGACAGCCGACACTGCCTGCTTACAGTAGCCGCAGCGGTAGTCATAAAACTTGCCCCGCGTGATCTCGCCCTTCGGATTGCCGCTGACCGGTGACGCTGAATCGCAGATCAATTCCCTCTGCTTGGGCAGCGAGGGCGTTTTTTTGACACACCCGTTGTTCCGCTTTGCGTTTCGCTTCCATTGCCTGGAGCGATTGCACGATGACTTTCGAATGAGTACGAATGTATCGTTCAATTGCCGCATCGATGAGGTCATTTGAGAGCGACGACGCATGCTTGGTCTCGCTGGTCGTGCTTCCACAACCGGTCATGAACAGGACAAAGATCACGAGGAATCTCGGAATCAGTGTACCGTTCATGCTATCTCCATCCCTCCCCATTCATCCCGCCGCCAAAACCACCCCAGTTTCCGCCAAACCCGCCTTGACCGGTTCCCCAGTATTCGCCCTTCTGAATCCGCCGATACGGATGGCGCAGATCGGGTCGACTGATCCACCAGAAGAACGAGACCACGGCGATTGTGGTGCCGAGTGTAATCCAGATGCCGAAATCACGAAACCGAGTCCTAGTCGGAACCTCGATGCGGATTTCTTGCGCCGACGTCGCCAACGCCACTGCCGTCCGATACAGCCCTTCACCGAATTGTCCCCGTTCGATTGCGGGTTGAAGATACTTACGGCTGACCCCTGCCCTCACAGCGGGCGTGATCACCGGAAACATTCGTCGTCCCAAGGCCATGGCGGCTTGCCGTTCTTGCACGGCCACGACCACCATTACTCCATGTTCCTGTTGAGTAGAACCGATCTGCCATTTCTCATACAGAGCATCCGCATAGGCTGCAGCCGTCGGATACGGTTTCATACTAGGCACTGTCACAAGCACCATTTCGATGCCGCTCTTCTTTTCAAGATCGATGCAGACGGAACGAATGCGGTCCCTCCACACCTGTTCCACGACGTGGGCATGATCGCTGACATAGCCGATTGGATCGGGCAGCGGCACCCGTTCCTTCGGGCGATCATAGAACGAGGCGTGGGTATCACCTGCATACAGCAAGAAAATCAAACCAAGGGGAGTGAGGCCGAAGGCGTGTTTTTTGTAGAACACCATCACATGGCAATCCGCTGTTCCGCAGCAGTGATAAGATTTGTCAAGTTCGCGATGTATCGGTCCACAAGCCGCGACACCTCTTTCTGGCCTGGAGAGATGTGCCCTCGTTTCAGAGAGAGCGCATCGCGAAGGCCGGTGAGATCGAGGGCCAACTGGGATTCGATATCTTTGAGTAGCGACTCTCCGTGAGCAAGCACCGGACGATTCAATAACCGTTGCAGTCCTCGAAGCGCCGGCAGGAGTCCCGTGATGGAGAGCGACAAGAGAATGGTAATGGCTTCTTCAGTACTTCGCCCTTCCACGAGCCGCTGGCGGAGCCGGAGCAGATTGCCCCGAAGGGCCTGCAACACACTCACGCCCAGATAGCAAGAATCGATCTTCAGCCCCACAAAGGGATCATGCCCCCACAACACCCGATAGCTCTCTTGAATGTCTTGATACTCCAGCGGGAAGACCGATGCTGCGGACTGGAGATCAGCGGCCGTCAGAAACAGTGGCACCACCACCTGCTCTTTGCTCCAGCGCTGGTGAATGCCGTCATACTGTTTCAACACTCGCAGATCGTAGGATGCCAGCACGAGCAAGATATTAAGATTGGACCGGCCCGGCATGAATTCTCCCCGGACCGCGCTGCCGAAAAGCACAATGCCATGCAATTCACTTCCATATACTTTTCTCACATCTTGGATGTAACGCTTTAAGAGTGTGTGCGTCTCATGTGGCAGCCCCTCGATCGTCCAATCTTCAGACGGCATGATGCTACTGGATGCCTCCTGCCGTCACCTTGTCGGCTGACGGATCAGGCAACAAGCCTGCCGCCATAAGGCGATCGATTGCGCCGAATGGAGGAGTCTGTCGAAGCCCCGCCGTGGTCGAGAGCACGCGATAGCGCAACCGCGCATTGCCGTCCAACGTGCGGAAGACACGGTCGCGTAAACAGGCAATAACTGGATTCGCGGTGTTCCAATACACCACTTGTTCGTCGGCCAGCTTCTGCAGCATCGTCACTTGAGGCCGGCGCGTGTTTTCGAAATGCTTCAGCCGAGTCGCCGAATAGTCCCGGGCCTCAAGACAATCGGGTAGGAGATCCGCCAGCGTCATCGCATCCACCATGGCCTGCATACGACCCTGTGACGCATGCGGATTCATGGCATGCGCCGCATCTCCGATCAGGACTGCGCCATCAGCCACCCAGGTTGGTGTACGGACACGTCCGGTCGGCATAAACGCGGTTTGCTTCCAGTCTGTCAATGCACGAAACAGTCCCTCGCTGGCAGGATCGATCGCGGTCCAGGCCTGCTGCAATGCCGGCAGCCCTTGCGCTTTGACATCTTCATAGGAGCCGGCAGCGATCATATAGAAGAGATAGACCTGATTCCCGGCGGCGGGAAACATGCCAAGAATGGTTCGTTTGCCGACAAAATATTTCACCTCGGTGATCGGTTTCGGCGTCTCCACAATAGCAATCAAATACCCCTGCGGATAGAGATGCAGATCGGCAGGAATCTGCAGCGCTTCTCGAACTTTTGAAAATACTCCATCTGCGCCGACCACTACATTGGCCTTCACGGTGATCTCATCAGTCCCCTTTTTCGCCGTGAGGCCGACCACCTGGCCATGTGCTCGCAGCAGTCCTGTGAACGCTGTCCCATACCAGAGCGCCACCGATGGTTCTGTTTGGATGGCATTGAGGATAGCGTGGTGAGCCACATTGGGAAGTGTGACAACCGCTCGGTTATAGGGCGGCGGCAGGTCTCCATAGTCCACCGTGCAGAGCCGTTCACCCCCGACACGGCAAAAATGGAAACGGCGTACGGTTCGTGTAGAATCAGCAGACAGCTTGTTCAATAATCCAAGCTGATCGAGCACGCGCTGACCGTTCGGTTGAAGAATCTCACCACGCAGACCTTGCGGTGGTCCGGGGGCCTGCTCCAAAACGATCGTCTTGATCCCCTTCTGAGCCAGCGCCAATGCAAGCACCGCCCCGCCTCCCCCAGCACCGACCACCGCGATGTCGGTCTCTTCTATCCTCACCCGTCATCCCTCACGTTTCACTTCCACTCGACAAACCGTTCCTGATCCTTCCACATCGAGAGGAATTTCTCACGGGCCTTAGCCGATAGAGCATGGTCTCGAATGACATCCACTCGCTCGTCGTTGAAGCGATTGCCGTTGGTCGTATGATTCATCGAGCCGTTGGTATTCACCTCATCGTCGATCACGACCTGTTTCAGGTGCATCAGATTGTTGTGCCGGTTGATTTTGACGGGGATGCCGGCTTCGCGCAACACTGCCAATGCTGCTCGTTGCTTCGTGTCATTCAGCCGTTCACGATCGGTGAGAACCCGGACATCAATTCCCCGTTTTTCCGCCGCCACTAACGCTTTGACCGCCTGTGGAGACGTCAGTCCATACACGGCGACATAGATATAGCGCGTCGCCCGGTCATAGAGTTGCGTGACTCGCCATAGCGGTTGATCTTCAGGCCCATACCACACCTCCACTGAGATGGCGGTGGCCTCCCGGCTTGGCACCACCGACAGGAGACTCACTGAACAGAGCAGTACACCGATACCGTAGATCCGGCTTAACGGACCAGACAAGTGCGCATTATTCCGGTTCGAAGAGGTCGCGGACATGATCTTCGGTAGATTCCCACGCTTGCGGAGCATGGTTCTTCAGCCATTGCTGGAGAAATTCCTTCTGACCCGGCGCCAGCATCTGCTTAATCTGATGGGAGCGCCCCTGGAGCGGCTGAAGAAACGCGACTTGTTTGGCCACATCCAACGCAGCGGTTCGGACATAGACATTGGTGAACATGGAGGGTTTATCCTCCCCCCCTTCACCTTGCACCCAGACAGAGAGAAACCGATCCAGCGTCAGCCCTGCACTGTCCATGGCTAGCTCAATGTCGTGAAACAGTTCGTTCTCCGATTGCGTCATCGGGGTGGGTTCGGTGGCACGGAAGAGGAAATTTTTCTTCCACATAACGGAACTCCGGTGGACGCGGCATAGTGGCGGCGGATGCGGATTAAAGTCAAGGTTGCTTTTCTCGTGCCTGAACTCCCAGCAAGACTCGGCAGCCTAGCGGATTAGGGAAAGATACTGTCCAACTAACGCTGTTCAGAAATGACGGAAATAGCGTGGAGCCACCTGGTGGTTGAACGAAAGGGAGCAGATCATATGTATCTCGATTTGATCTTCTTCGGCATCACAGCATACGTGGTGTTAATGTTCGGCTTGATGATTGCTGATCCGATTGCGATAGACCGCAAAAGATATTAGCGGAATAAAGGTGTCAGGAACCATTGGCGGCAAGATCCCCAGCCCGCAGTTCGAAAAATGGTTCCTAACACCATTCTCCAGGCTCAGTTTCCGTTCCCGGTCAGCCGCAAAAGCCAGGTAGGCGCGGATGTCTTCGCGTGTCAAATCGGGAAAATCTTTGAGAATGTCCTCTTTGCTCATACCGGAGGTAAGGTACTCCAATACGTCGTACACAGTCATGCGGTGGTCGCGGATGCAGAGCTTGCCGCCACGCTTCTCAGGATCGATCGTAATGCGGCTCTTTCAATCCATAGGGTGCACCGTAGCTTGGGATCCCACAAAGATAAAGGCCGCCATCGGAAGTCGACCACCTCCTCCTGCTTCCCCTTGTGATAGTCTCCCCCCCTGCATATGAGCAGATTGACTCCAATCTTCAGTTCATGGCTTTAACCTCCCTCACGGTTTCCTTGACAAGCACGAGCTCGTTTGTTAGGTTGGCAAAATCCCTAATTTCTAAGCCAACTTGGGAGAATTCATGCAGGTCAAAATCAACGGAAAATCCGAGGACATACCGGGTGGAACGGTCCTCGACTTGCTCAAGAGTAAAAAGATCGAACCCCAGATGGTGGCCGTCGAAGTGAACGACAAAGTGTTGGACCGTGACCACCTCGCTACGACAGCCCTCAGCGAAGGAGACCAGGTCGAGTTCCTCTTCTACATGGGAGGAGGCCGGTGACGATGGTATCGCACAAAGAAATCACTGAGTTGATCGGCAAGACTCCACTTGTTCGGCTGAACCGACTGTCACATCCAGGCGCCGCGACGATCTATGGGAAGGTTGAATTTTTCAATCCGGGCGGCAGTGTGAAAGACCGTATCTGCCTCAACATGATCAATGAGGCGGAGCGTCAAGGCAAGCTCAAGCCGGGCGGGACTATCGTTGAGTCGACGAGTGGCAATACTGGTATCGGTCTGGCCTTGGTCGCAGCCGTGCGGGGTTATAAGCTGATCCTTGTCATGCCGGAAAGCATGAGCATGGAACGGGCCAGCCTGCTGTCCTCGTACGGCGCGCAGTTGGTGTTGACACCAGCCTGGGAAGGCATGAAGGGCTCGATCAAGGAAGCGGAGAGTATCCTGGCCCAGAATCCGTCGTATTTCATGCCGGATCAGTTTTCCAATCCGGCCAATCCGGCCATGCACAAGATGACAACGGCCGTGGAAATATGGGATGCATTGGACGGGAAGATTGATGCCCTGGTCGCGGCGGTAGGAACTGGTGGCACGATCACAGGATGCGGCGAGTTTTTCAAGGGAAAGAACCCACAGATCAGCATCATTGCCGTCGAACCGGCTACGTCTCCGGTATTGTCCGGCGGTGACCCCGGTCCACACAAGATTCAAGGGATCGGCGCAGGTTTTATTCCCAGGGTCCTGAATCGCAAGATTCTCGACCGCGTCGTCACCGTGACCGATGATGAGGCCTATCAGACGGCGAAACTGCTCTCCAAGAAAGAGGGCCTGCTGGTGGGGATCTCAGCCGGTGCTAACGTCTTCGCCGCCCAAAAGGTTGCGGAAGAACTCGGTCCCGGTAAGAATGTGGTGACGATACTCTGTGACACCGGTGAGCGGTATATCAGTATCGAAAAGTATTTTAATATTTAAAGGGACATCGGAAGTTTGAAAGTCATAACGTCAGAAATCCCAGCGTTAAGACTTTCGGATATTTAGACTTGATGACTCAAGTGAACTTTACAGACGAACAGATCAACCGCTATAGCCGGCATATCCTGTTACCCGAGGTTGGTGGCAAGGGACAGAAGAAGATTGCCAAGTCGCGCATTCTTCTCGTCGGGGCTGGCGGTCTCGGGTCACCGGCTGCGCTGTATCTGGCTGCGGCTGGTGTGGGGACCATTGGATTGATCGACAGCGATGTAGTGGATCTGACTAATCTCCAACGTCAGGTGCTGCACCATACCCCAGACGTGGGACGCCCCAAGGTGGTTTCAGGGAAAGAAAAAATCCAGGCTTTGAATCCAGATGTGAACGTGTCGATGTATGAAGAACGGTTAACAGCCGGTAATGCGCTGAAGATTTTCAACGACTATGATGTGGTGATCGACGGCGTCGACAATTTCACGGCGAAATTCCTCATCAACGACGCCTGTTATTTTTCCGGTAAACCGTTGGTGCATGGTGGCATTTTGCGTTTCGACGGCCGGGTGACGACGATCGTCCCCAAACAGTCGGCCTGCTATCGCTGTGTGTTCAAGACCCCGCCGCCGCCCGGTTTGGTCGCCTCATGTCAGGAAGCCGGTGTCATCGGGGTCCTCGCCGGCATTATCGGGACAATCCAAGCAACGGAGGCGTTGAAGCTCATCCTGGGTATCGGCAGGCCGCTGACCAATCGCATGCTTGACTTCGACGCGCGCAAAACGCAGTTCCGTGAAATCAAAGTCCGACACAATCCCAATTGTGCCCTCTGCGGTGACCATCCAACGATCACCGCGCTGTTTGACGATGGGGACCCTTATGCCGGATGCGCCATGCGTCCATCCGCATAGGATTTGAGAAGGTGGTGTAACGATGAGCAAAATGAAAGCGCTGGTATGCCGTGAGTGCGGCAAAGAATATCCAACCAAGGCCATCCACGTGTGCGAGATGTGCTTCGGCCCGCTTGAGGTCAAGTACAACTACGATGAGATCAAAGAAGTCATCTCGCGTAAAACAATCGCGGATGGCCCGAACAGCATGTGGCGATACCTTGACCTGCTCCCGGTCGAAGGCACTAACTTCGTCGGCCCGCATGCCGGGCTTACGCCATTGGTGCGCGCGAAGAATCTCGGCGCTTATCTGGGACTGAACGAGTTGTACATCAAGAATGATACGGTGAATCATCCGACCCTGTCGTTCAAGGATCGTGTGGTGGCCGTTGCCTTGACCCGCGCCCGCGAACTCGGATTCGAAACCGTCGCTTGCGCCTCGACGGGAAACCTGGCCAATTCGGTGTCGGCACACGCGGCGGCGGCCAATCTCCATTGTTATGTCTTCATTCCCGGCGATCTGGAGGCCGCCAAGGTGCTGGGCAATCTGATCTACAAGCCACACGTGGTCGAAGTGGAAGGTAACTACGACGACGTCAACCGGCTGTGCAGCGAAATTGCCGGCGAACACGGCTGGGCCTTTGTGAATATCAATATTCGCCCCTACTATGCCGAAGGGTCCAAGACTCTCGCCTTCGAGACTGTGGAACAGCTGGGGTGGAAAACCCCGGATCAAGTTGTGATTCCCATGGCCTCCGGCTCGCTCTTGACCAAAATCTGGAAGGGCTTGCACGAGATGAAGTATGTGGGCTTGATCGACCAGGTCCGTACCAAGGTCAACGGTGCCCAGGCAGAAGGCTGCTCGCCAATTTCCACTGCTTTCAAGGGGGGATACGACTTCTTCAAGCCGGTGAAGCCAAAAACCATCGCCAAATCCCTCGCGATCGGCAACCCGGCGGATGGCTACTACGCGCTCAAGGCCACGGCTGAAAGCTACGGAGCCATGGACATGGTGACCGATGAAGAAGTCGTGGAAGGCATCCAGCTGCTCGCGCAAACCGAAGGCATCTTCGCAGAAACAGCGGGCGGTGTCACCATCGGCGTGCTCAAGAAGCTGGTCAAGCAAGGCATTATCAAGAAGAACGAAGTCACAGTGGCCTACATTACGGGCAACGGATTGAAAACGCAGGAAGCGGTCATCGATGCCGTCGGGCGGCCAACCCGTATTCAACCGAGCCTCGTGGCTTTTGAGAAAACCTTCAAGCTCAGGAAAAATGGTGGTGGTGACGCATGATTAAAGTCCGCATTCCAACTCCGCTGAGATCATTGACAAAGAATCAGGGCGAAGTTGACGTAACCGCCGACTCCATCACGGATCTGGTCAACACACTAGAGGCATCTTATCCCGGCATCAAAGCGCGCCTGTGCGACGGCAGTGGCGAGCTGCGCCGGTTCGTCAACATTTACGTTAATGAAGAAGATATCCGGTTCCTGAAAGGTAAAGACACCACCTTGAAATCCGGCGACGAAGTGTCGATTGTTCCGGCGATCGCGGGAGGCTGATCATGGCACACCAATCACACTTGCGGTTTCATATCCGTTTCCCGGAAGACAAGATTCGACAGCCGATCATCTATCAGATCGGACATGAATATAACGTTGTGACTGATGTCAGGCGCGCTGATGTGCGGGACACCACGGGCTGGGCGGATGTGGAATTCTCCGGCGAAACGACGGAAATCGAGCGCGCGGTCGAAGGCCTGCGCAAAAAGGGCTGCGTCGTCGATCCAATTGAACTGAATGTGGTGGAATGACAGGAACGTCAACCGTCATGCGTAACACGTCAAGTGGTCAGAAACCAGAATATGTCTTCACGATTGACGAATGACATTTGACGATTGACGGTATCACTATCATGGAACTCACCGAATCAGAAATTCAACGCTATAGCCGTCACATCATTCTTCAAGACATCGGCGGGAAGGGCCAACTCAAGCTGAAGCGCGCCAAAGTGCTGTTGATTGGCGCCGGTGGTCTCGGCTCGCCAGCTGGTCTCTATCTTGCTGCCGCCGGCATCGGAACGATCGGCCTCGTTGACGGCGATGTCGTCGATCTTTCCAATTTGCAGCGGCAGATCATGCACTCGACGGCCACACTGGGAAAACCCAAGGTCGAATCCGGCAAGAAAACGCTCTCGGCGATCAACCCTGAAATTACGATTAACGCCTATCACCAACTGGTTGATGCCGAGAATATTCTTCCCCTCGTCTCCCAATACGACATTGTACTCGATGGATCGGATAATTTTACGACGCGATTTCTCGTAAACGATGCCTGTTTCTTCGCCAAGAAAACATTGATCTCTGCCAGCATGTTCCGGTTCGAAGGGCAGCTGACCACGATCAAGCCCCATGCCGGCTACCCTTGCTATCGATGCCTGTATCCGGAACCACCTCCGGCCGGCTTGGTTCCGAATTGCCAGGAGGCCGGTGTCCTAGGCGTGTTAGCTGGCACAATGGGAATTTTACAAGCCTCCGAAGCCATCAAAGAAATTCTCGGCACTGGCGAAACCATCGCCGACAAACTGCTGATTTACGACGCGCTCGACATGAAGTTCAGGAAAGTCGGACGCCCCAAGGATCCCGTCTGCCCTCTCTGCGGACCGAATCCGAAGATCAAAGATCTTAGCATGGATTACACCGTCAACTGCACGATTTGACAAGCACGTGAAGTGTCACTCGTGAAGCGTGAGGCGCTGAACAGAATAGAAGTAAGCTTCCTGTGAAAGATCTCGTCATTCCTCAAGCCATTCTCAACGATATGATCGCCCATGCACGCGAGCTGGCACCGCACGAATGTTGCGGCCTTTTAGCTGGAAACAATGGTGTGGTGAGCCGTATGTACCGAATTGCCAATATTGTCGCAATAGAGGGTGCGCAAAATCTTTCGTCATTCGACTCAGCCAAAATTGCACACTTGGAGCGGCTCTCACCGGCTGAACGAGCGGAGATCGCCTTCGTCATGGACATGCAGGACTTCTCAACTGCCAAGAAAGATATGCGTAATCACGGACTCGACCTGCAAATCGTCTATCATTCGCATCCCCACGACCCGGCCCGTCCTTCCATCACCGACATCAAGATTGCCACTGACTATGAAGAGATCTGGCCGAAGATCAACCTGCCGATCCCATCCTATCTCCTCATCTCGCTCATGCATACCACACCAGACATCAAAAACTATTGGATCAAGTCCGGCCAGGTTTCGAACGCCTCCTTTATCGTGCGTTGAGCCTAAGCTGCGGCTACCTTCTTCCAACTATGAATGCGATCATGCTACCCTCTCCCGGCTGGTTCGAAGGAGCGAACATGCGCATCATTCTTCTCACCCTCGTCCTCACTCTCGGCCACAGCAGCATCAGCCTTGCCGCTGATAAGAGCTATTACAGCCCTGTCATCCATATTGACGTCGAAAACCATCGCATCTTGATCTCCGAGCTCGGTGGCGTGTTCTACATCGACGTCCCAGACATCGCGCGTCCCCATATGGACAAGTTGCCGATCTCCGGCTTGGTGGATTTTGTGGTTGAAGTGCGCAGCGAGAATGACATGCCTGTCCTCAAAACATGGAAGGTGAAATCCGGCGAATCGACATGCATGTACTTCAACGGGAAAGAGTGCAAGTAACCGTGCGATCAGCTGCCAGACGATGATCTCCCACTGGATGCATGTGAGTTCGGCGTTCCTGTTTCTGCTCATCGTCGGATGCAGCGCCGGCCCGGACCTGAATCCGGTTTCCCTTGCTTCCCCTGTCAGCCCCCCGAGCGACTCCGTCGTTCCGCGCATCCATCACCATCTTCGAGAATAGTTCCATTTTGTGTTTTCGAATATCCAGGCGAAAATTATCCAGCCCCATGAAGCAATCGACACCTGCCCAGACCACTACAAACATCGGTTGGCCATTTAATCGCTGTACGACCCTGGGCAAGGTTTGGCTCATCTCGAATCCCTGGCACTGCTGGTCGCCAAGA
>VGXB01000011.1 GCA_016873515.1 Nitrospira sp. | reverse complement strand
CAGGGGTGCCAGGTGCAGGCGTGGATGCTGGAGCAGACATGAGTTCCTCCGGGTAACGGCGGGGCTCTTCGGCCAGCCACGCCTGTGGTTCGCTTCTGTAACACTTCGCCTTTTGATCTGTCAACGGACCACGCCACTGAAATTACACCTTGCTGTGAGAGTAGAGCGCATGATTCCCCTACAAGCAGCTGGACACATGGCAAGCTCTGAGTATTATAATGACCTCGATCCGAACGCGGTGCACGGAATCCAATTCAATCTGTGATCAGGATCAAGCACGCATGCCGAATACACGCAAGCAAGTTCTGACCATCGCCGGATCCGATTCCGGGGGGGGCGCGGGCATTCAGGCCGACATCAAGGCGATGTCCGCCAACGGCGTCTTCGCCATGTCGGTGATCACAGCGATTACAGCTCAAAATACCGAGGAGGTGACGGACGTCTGTGAATTGCCGCCCGCTATCATTGCTGCGCAAATTGACGCCGTGTTCGATGACTTTGAGGTGTCCGCCGTCAAGACCGGCATGCTCAGTTCCGCCGCCATCGTCAACACAGTCGCCACGATGTTAAAGCCCCAAAACGTCGTTAATCTCGTCGTCGATCCGGTGATGCTTGCCAAGAGTGGTCACTCTCTCTTGAAACCAGACGCAATCGACGTCTTGAAAACGCGCCTCTTCCCGCTCGCCCTGGTAGTGACGCCGAACGTGCATGAAGCCCAGCAACTGTCCGGCATCGAGATCAAGTCGCTGGCCGATGCGCGGCGAGCGGCCAAGGTGATTCACGGATTTGGCTGCAAGTATGTGCTGATTAAAGGCGGGCATCTGCTCGCGGAACGCGCCACAGATCTTCTCTACGACGGACGATTTTTCAACGTCTTCAAAGGGGAATTTATCGACACCCCGCACACTCATGGGACAGGCTGCACCTTCGCCTCCGCCATTACTGCGCATCTGGCAAAGGGCAAATCCGTGAGTGACGCGGTCCACGCGGCCAAAACCTATCTCACCGAAGCAATCCGGCATAGCCTGGCGATCGGCCATGGACATGGACCGACCGATCACTTCTATTTTCTCGAGCAATCTGAAGACTCCGCCCGCTAACTGTTTCTAGCCCGCATTATTCATGCATGCTTCGACTGCAACCGCCATGAATAATGTGGGCTGATCCCTGCACGCTGGCACAATTCTGACCGCTGTGCTCCCGGAACGCCCCGCTATCTCCTAGCTAATCAGGCCCTTGGAGAAACCAGGCGTTCAGCCTGTTTCTTGCTTTTGGTGATAGAGGCCGTGGGGGAGGAGTCACCGTGATGTCTTTGCAGATTCAGCAATTGAACACCGCAGTATCCGTGAAGGGAGATCCGGTCATGTCGAACTGGAGTGCGTGGCTCTTGTGGCCCGACAACGTCGCCCTGTCCGAGTTCACGCTGGGCCTCCTGGCCATGGTCGTTCTCTACGCCGCGCGCAAGCCGATGCACGGCATCATCCATTCGTTATGCACGCTGGCCTCCCACGGTACCAGATTCGTCTCGCGGTGGATGCTCCGGGCTGCAGAAGGCATGCAGTTGCGCAATCAGGCGGTGTTCTTGGCCCACAGCCAGGACAGTGAGGCCGTCCGCATCGATTGGGAATTCGAGCGTGTCGGCAACCTCATCCGCAAGGATTTGCAAGAATTTCCCGTGCTCCAGTGCATCGGTGGCTCCATCGGTGGCTCCAGATGACAGCGCGCTCGTAAAATCCAAGAGAGCGGTATGAAGAAGCCTCTCAGCATCGTCATTTTATTTTGGGGCCTGCTGCTCTCCGGCGCCTGCGGCGACAGTCGGATGCACAGCCACGGCGTGTATATGCTGGTGAACACCTCCAGCATCTATGCGCAAGAAGCCAACAAGGCGTCGAAAATCATCACCTCCCTCCTGGCGACGTTGAATCCCGGGGACTCGCTAGCCGTGGCCAAGGTGGAGAGCCGCAGCTTCACCGAAAAGGACATTGTCGCCAAAGTCACGTTTGACAAGCGCCCCTCGCAGGTCACGTCACAAAAACGCACCTTCAAAGACAAGATTCAAACCTTCACCCAAGCGATCAAGCCCAGCGCCTATACCGACATCACCGGGGCATTGATCCAAGGCGCCGAATATCTCAATGAGCCCAAGTTCGGCATCAAAACCATCGTAATTCTCTCCGATATGCAGGAAGAATTGGGAAAAGGGATCGTCTGCGATTTCCCGATTGAACTGGATGGCTTTCGTATTGTAGCGCTCAACATGAGGAAGCTGCGCACGGACAATGCCGACCCACGTCTTCATCTCAACCGTCTGGCCCGCTGGAAAACCCGAGTCCGCACGGCCGGCGCGACAGCGTGGGTCGTGGTCAACAACTTGGAAAACAATCTGGAGTTGATACTCGTCACGCGGAGAACGAACGGATGATCGTGCTCGTCTGTTCGCCTGCGTCCCCTGCCCTATCGCACGAACTCTGGTACAATGCCGCCCGTGGAATCATCCTTTTCATTCCTTGACTCTTCCGGCCGCCGAGTCGCATCCATTCTGACCACTCCAGATGGAGACACAAACAAGATTGCCGTCCTCTGTCACGGATTCCTGTCCGGGAAAAACAGCTCGACAAACAAGACCCTGACCCACATCTTAACCGCACGGGGCATCGCCACATTTCGCTTCGACTTCTTCGGGCACGGGGAAAGCGATGGGCCATTCGAACAGATCACGAATACGCTGGCAGTGGACCAGGCCCATGCCACAATCGATTTTGTGAGACGGAAGGGCTATCGTCGCATTGGTTTGATGGGTTCCAGTTTCGGTGGGCTGGTGGCAACACTGACCGCCGCGCAACGGACGGACCTTGCCTGCCTGGCTCTGAAATGTCCTGTCGTGGATTTCGCGGAAGAGTTGCGTTTGGAGTTCGGCGACACAGAAATGGCGAAATGGAAATCGACTGACACGGTCCCCAATATTATGGGCGGATCAGAGCGAGTTCCCCTTCGCTATGCTTTCTATGAAGACTGTGTGCGGCAAATTGCTTATGAGCCTGCCCGATCGATTACTGCCCTCACCGTCATCGTCCAAGGCGACAAAGACGAGCATGTCCCGCTGCATCAAAGCCAGCGGCTCTACGACGCGTTACAGGTCAAGAAGCACCTTGAGCTGATCCCCGGTGCTGATCATCAATTTACAAAGGGCGCAGACTTCACACGCATGACGACCATGATCGCCGACTGGTTGACGGAACATCTGACAGAATGACGATCACAAAGAACGATTAAGCAATGACGGCTGATGCTTGAGAAGTTTTCCGCGGTGCTAGCCGATGAACAGAACAGGTCCGTTTCTCAACGGGACGTCACCCTGAAAGAATCACCGGCGAAAATCAGCCCCTCGGTTCCATCGGCGAGCTTGACCTTAAAACCATCATGATTCTCGCCGTGATACACACCGATGGCTCGTGCCGTCTCACCTGCTTGTAACGTGGCTATGACGTTCCCCGGCTGAACAGTCATGTTTGGATCTTCGACGGAAGAGGTTTGAATAATGCTGTACACGTCCGTGGGGTTTTCGATCACGAGCACCGTTTCTGGGTTACTGCATCCGAGCACAGTTGAGACACCCAGACCGACAAATACAATCAAAGCCCAGCGGGAACGGATTTGTTTGATTCTGCCCTTCATCCACATGCTGTTCATCACCTTCCGCTCACTCTGAGACGAGCGTACCTGAATGGATAGGAGAACCGAAGAGGCTCCTCCATACTCTCATCAATAGATGATCCCTCCGACCACCCAATGGCGGTCGTCCGGGATGTCGATCAACAAGCGGGTGAGATTCATACGGGCAAGTTGCGTCGTGATTTGATCTTCGGTGAACGCAGCCAGCAGGGAATTGTAGAAGTCTCGGCGCAGAATGTCCGGCGCGCCGGCGGCATAGCGATCGACGATCGCTTGGGCTGCTTCCGGCGACTCGGGACGGAGTAAGTCCATCACCAACACTGGCGCGCCGGGCCTCACCAACTGTCGAACTTTCTGCCAGAACTGCAACGGATTCGGCAGATGATGCAGCAGGCTGTTGGACATAACCGCGTCTGCGATTCTCGCACCGGCGACTGCTTCATACCGTTCACAACGTAACGTTACGCGGTCGGCTAACCCCGCTTGCTTCACGGCCTGCTCGCCTAATTGAATCATGGGCGCCGAGGCATCGACCCCGATGACCCGACAGGCTGGATACCGCATGGCAAACCGAATTGGGATATCGGCCGGACCGCAGCCGAGATCGAGCACCGCCCCTTGCGAAAACTCCGGGAAATATTCTTTGAAGCGCTCGACGAACCCCTGATTCTCAACCGAGAAATCCGTCGCCGCATAGGCATCCGCCTGCGCGGGATCGTCCATCAGCTCGGGTTCAAGTATACGATCCATCATCGTTCAACAATAGCATGGAACATGGTCGATGGTCTGGGCGGCAGCCGATTTGCTCATCGACCATTGATCATCATTCATCACCCATGCTTTGTCCCATCTCAACGGCGTCCCCCGGTCGCACCACGCCCTCGCGCAGCACTTTCGCGTACACCCGGCTCCATCCCGGATTCAGTTTCTGCGACATGCGGGAGAAGTCTTCATCCCGAAACCATCGACCATTCTTCCTGCATGGTGCCGTGTAGCCCGTCACTTCCAACTGAAGATCGGGCCCTACCGACAACACCGCCCCCGGCTGCATGAGGTCCCATTCCAAACCCGCGATCGTCAAGTTCTCACCCGACAACCCCGCATCGATCGAATGCCCTTCGTCTTGCAACCGCTCGATCAGCTCCAATGAATAGAGACAGACCGCCCGATCAGGCCCCCCGTGAAATTTCAAATTGGCCTGTCGGTCTCCCTCCATGCCGTTCTTGCTGACTTTTGCTTCAAACACCGGTCGCTTGGGAACTCCACCGTCTGAGACACTGACTTGATGGATATGCGGATAGGGAGGTCGCCCGTTGTTCATTCGTTCATACTCCTTCACAAGACTCGTTGCGCAGGAATTCCACAGCCAGCCAACCTTCGCTCTCTCGTTGCCGGCCCGGATAGAGGCCCGCGGATACCAGCGCTGCTGCAACCTCTTCCCGCTGATCGAGCAAGAGCCCAGAGATCAGCAACCTGGTCCGCGTGTGGCCGGCTAACTGATCCCCAAGCTGACACAGCGTCTCCCGATCGAGGTTCGCCAAGACAAGGTCGAACATCTGGTGTCCAGGCAATCCCTCCAGCTTGCCGCATTGTAATGACAGCTCAGGACCAAATCGATTGACCAACGCATACTCTTGCGCGCACTCGATCGCGACGGGATCATGATCAAGGCCGACTGCCAGACCCCCCCCAAATCGAAGTGCCGCCATCGCCAGCAACCCGCTGCCGGTCCCAACATCCAATACGGATTCGCCCCCTTGCACGACCTCCTCCAGCCATTCCAATAGCATCCGCGTCGTCGCATGATGACCGGTGCCGAAGGCCTGCTTCGGATCGAGGACAATCTCGATCTGGCCGGGCCTGGCGTTGACCGTCTCCCAACTCGGCCTGACCAGGAGGTGCCGCCCGATCCACAAGGGCTTGACCGACTCGGTCCACAGCCGGTTCCAATCCTGACTCGGCATAGTCCGGACAACGATCGCCGGTTCTGTCGTTTCGTCGAGTTGCCGGAGCACTTGCCGCAGCCGCGCCAAATGATCAGGTGACCACACGGAACTCGACCAATAGAAATGAACCGACTCGTTCTCCTGCCATCCTCCCTGAACTGCCGGATCCTCAAGCAGACCCAACACCTCGGCAGCATCGAGCGAGGAATACACCTGCACATCCACCCAAGCGGAATTCGTTGACGACATCACGCAGTTCCCAGTAAGGTCAATGCCATTATGGCCGATCTGTTACCTGCCGCGCGCGCCGCACAATTCCAACGGGTACTCGTCCGAATCGACCAGCTCATCCAGCGGGGGACGAACACCAGCTCACGATTCACCGCCTGGCGGCTGGGTATTTTCCTCACCGGACTCACCTGCTCCATCGCCCTCTACAAATCTGAGTGGTACATCGCGGGCAACTCAGCGGTGGCCGGTTTTGCGGGCTTGTTCATCGCCGTGGCCGCGTATCATAACAGGCTGGAGCACCAGATTCACCGGCTTCGGCTCTGGCGGCGCATCAAGTCTTCTCACACCGCCAGAATTCTATTGGATTGGACCAACATTTCCCTGCGACCGTCCGAAGCTCCTTCGGCGCATTATTATGCCAAAGATCTCGATCTGGCTGGACCCCACTCACTGCTCCATCTTCTCGACACCACCGTCTCTGACCATGGCCGTGAGCGATTGGCCGGGTGGATACTGACTCAGCCGCCGGCTTATGAGGTCTGGTCCCGCCGCCGACAGCTCGTGCAAGAATTGGCGCCCCGCCAGAACTTTCGAGATCGCCTCACGCTCCATGCGCGACTGGCCGGCGACGAAGAGATCAACGGCCGTCGTTTGGCCGGGATGGTCCAACATCCGGTCGGATTCCCTCGGCTGAATATGACCCTTCTCGTCCAGATCATTCTGGCGCTGTCCACGGCGGTGCTGGGGTTCGGTGCGCTGCTCGGAATGCTTCCCGGGTATTGGATATTCTCGTTCGGCGCATACGCCTTGATCTATTTCACGACCGATCAAAGTGAACATCTGCTCAAACATGCGGTGGGACTCCATCATGAAATGGAACGGCTAGACACTATCTTGCGCCATCTGGAACGGCATGCTAACAACACCACGCCCGCCTTGGCTGGCACCTGCGCACCATTGATGCGCAGCGCGGCCCGGCCGTCCCTTCACCTGAGACAGGCGGCGAGAACTTTGCACGCCATCAGCGTCAAAGCCAATCCCCTCTTGCATCTGGGGCTCAATGCGCTCGGCCCGTGGGATCTGTGGTTCACTCGGCAGTTGATCCATTTGCAGCAATCCATCACAGATCATCTTCCGCTGTGGCTCGACTGTCTGGCAGAGATCGAAGCCGCATCGGCCTTGGCCAACTTCGCCTATCTGCATCCCACCTATGCCTGGCCCGAACCGCTTAAATCCTCCGCCGAACAGAACGGTACCCATACAGCAATCTGCGCCGACAGACTTGGACATCCCTTACTGCCTGCCAACACCCGCGTGGCCAACGATGTCCGTTTGGCCGGGCTCGGCTCGATCCACCTCATCACCGGTTCAAACATGTCTGGCAAAAGCACCTTCCTTCGTACCATCGGTATCAATCTCTGTCTCGCGCAGGCTGGCGCCCCGGTGTGCGCCACATCGTTCACGTGGAGTTGGAGCCGCTTGGCCTGTTGTATCCGCGTGAACGACTCACTCGATGCGGGCCTGTCGTTTTTCTATGCCGAAGTCAAACAGCTTAAGAACATCCTCGACGCGACCCAGGATCGGACTGCCCCGCCCTTGTTATTCTTGATCGACGAAATTTTCAAAGGTACCAATAACCGAGAGCGGCTCATCGGCAGCCGTGCCTTCATCACCACACTCTCAAAGGGCAACGCTTTTGGACTGGTCAGCACTCATGATTTGGAGTTGGCCGATCTTGAGCAGGGCATACCAGGATTGCTCAACGCGCACTTTCAAGAAACCGTCTTGTCCAACGCGCTCCAATTTGACTATCAACTCAGACCAGGACCCTGCCCTACGACAAATGCACTCAAGATTATGGAACTGGAAGGTTTGCCGGTGTCCTATGGAGAAGAAGCTGGGCGAGTGAACGATTGATTAACGGTCTTGCGGCAACAACGCGCCGGGATAGAGCAACACCACCCCACCATCTGAACCACGTGATAGAGATCGTTACGGTTGAAGGATGGATGGAACGTCAGCCCGTCCTGTTGAACCACAGCCCCCAAGAACGATAGCAAAATGCCGGCGATGATCCAACCGGCCGATGGCGTGTTACGAACTGCTCCTTGATACACCGAGCAGAACCAACGACCGATTGTTCCCCTTGTATCGCTATACCGCAAATCACGACACCGACGAGATAGCCTTTTCACTCTTGTAGCCGCTGATCGATTACACGAGCCGACAAGGCGCCGTCACCTCAGCTAGTCTGCTGATCACTTCTCGTACTATGTCTTTGAAGGCTCAAAGATGGCTATGATCAGGCGAGTCATTTCCCCGTGAGAGTCCTTATTCGAAATAAACCCAATCCTGCCGCTCTATCGCTATCGAAGTACCCCCAAAAGCGATACGTCATTGGACCTCTTCTCCGGACTCATAAGGATGGACTCGATGGAAGAGTAAATCAGGATAAAATTCCTCTGGGTGTCCTTGTAGACGGTTCAAGACTGAAAAGATGCTCCCCCTTCAATGGCGACACACCGTTGCCCAGCGCGTTAAAGGCTGGCAGAATGCCATTCATCCATATTCTTCCTTAAGGAGGCCGTATCTCTAATCCGTTGCCAGAACGTACGCCCTCTTCGCATTCCCTCCGTGGACTCTTGATCGCGCAATTCATCGGTGCGTTCAACGACAACGCGTGGAAACTGATGGTTGCCCTGCTGGCAATCAGGCAGGCGACGGCGGGGCTGGCGCCGGGACCTGAATTTGAAACGACAGTCCAGACACAAACCGCCGTCGCGTTCGTGATCTTCACGCTGCCGTTGGTGCTTCTGTCTCTTGTCGGCGGCACGCTAGCTGATCGGCTGAGCAAACGAACGGTGATCCTTGCACTCAAAGTTGTTGAAGTGTTGCTGATGGGCGCCGGGACCATCGCACTCTTGGTCAATCCTGCCGACGGTATCATGCCTCTGATCGTCCTCTGCGGGATGGGGGCGCAAAGCGCGCTCTTCAGCCCGTCGAAATACGGCATCCTGCCCGAATTAATTCCACACGAGCGGCTCGCGGCAGGCAACGGCCTGTTGGAGATGTGGACCTTCACGGCCATTCTCGCGGGTACCGCCTCTGGCGGGTTCCTCTTGCAAATGGCCGGGGACCAGACGTGGCTTGCCCCGTTCGCATTGACTGCTCTTTCAGTCATTGGCCTTGTCACAGCCATAACCATTTCCCACGTGCCACCTGCCCATGCAGCTGGAGGCGTGGCCACTACCGTCCGTTGCGCATGGGTAGCGATTCGCGCCGAACCACTGTTGCGTATGGCCGTTCCCATGGGAATCTTCTTTTGGACGATCGCCAGCCTCTTTGGTCAGAACGTTGTCGTTTACGCCAAAGCCGTCTTGCATCTGTCCGATGCCGCCTCAGGACTCCCACTCACTGTCTTATCTGTGGGGATCGTGATCGGCGCGATGCTGGTCGGTCATCTTTCGCGAAACCGAGTCGAGTACGGATTGATCCCGCTCGGCGCGATCGGCGTTTTTCTTTCACTGTTCCCCCTTGGCATCCTGACTCCATCCTTGACAGGCACGTTTCTGCTGATGGGAACGCTCGGCATGTCCAGTGCGTTCATTTTTGTCCCGTTGAATGCGATCTTACAGTGGAAGTCGCCGCCGAACCGGCGCGGCGCTGTCATCTCGTTCTCCAACACCTGCGTCTTCACCGGCATCCTGTTGGGATCGCTAGCCGGCGGATCACTGGCCCAAGCCGGGCTCTCGACGGCCGGGATTTTCCTGGCCACAGCAGCGATGACCATGGCCGGTATGTTGTGGGCTATCTGGTTGCTACCGGACACCCTCGTCCGTTTGGTGCTGGTGATCCTGACCAATACGCTCTATCGCCTCCGCATCGTCGGCCAGCACCATCTCCCTCAGTCCGGGGGAGCTCTCCTTGTCTCAAATCATATGTCATTCATCGACGGTTTCCTGCTGATGGCCGCTGTCGATCGTCCCATTCGATTTGTCGTCGATACCGCCTATGCCACACATCCGTTATTCAAATGGCTAATGACGTTCATGCAGATCATTCCGATTTTCTCCTCTGGAGGCCTCCGCGTCATTCTCAAAGCTTTCCGCAGCGCGGGGCAGGCGCTCGACGAGGGGGGACTGGTCTGTATCTTTCCCGAAAGTCAGATCACCAGAACCGGCACACTCCTCCCATTCCGGCGCGGGTTCGAACGCATTATGAAAGACCGAACTGCGCCGGTGATTCCCGTACACCTCGACCGCATTTGGGGCAGCATCTTCAGTTTCTCACGCGGCAGATTCATCACCAAACGACCGGAGCGTGTGCCTTATCCGGTGACGGTGTCGTTCGGATCTCCGCAACCATCCAACACCCCAGCACACGAGCTGCGCCGTCTGGTGCGTGAATTGGGTGAAACCGCCTGGTACGAGCGGAAAACGGATCAGGAACCGTTACACCGTTCCGTCGCAAAAACGTGGCGCAGGCACCCATTCACCTTTGCCCTGGCCGATGCCTCCCGCCCAAAGGTTTCAGGCCTTCAAGCCTTGATCGGCACCATCGTCTTAGCACGCGCACTCCAGCCGCACTGGAAAGGCCAACAGAACGTGGGGTTGCTCTTGCCGCCCAGCGTCGCAGGTGCATTGGTCAATGTGGCGGCCGCCTTGTCGGGCAAGACCAGTGTGAACTTGAACTACACCGTAGGCCGGGCAGGGCTTGAATCGGCCATCACGATTGCGTCGCTCAAGACCGTCCTGACGAGCCGGCTCTTCGTCGAAAAAGCCAAGCTCGATCTGCCACAGGGCGTCACCGTCCTCTGGCTTGATGATATCGCCAACACCATCACCACTAGCACGAAACTCTCGGCGGCATTCCTGGCCATTTTGGCTCCAATTCGCCTCATCGAACGTTGGTGCGGCCAGATTCGCAAGACGACCATGGACGATCTGGCGACAATCATTTTCAGCAGCGGAAGCACCGGCGAGCCCAAGGGTGCGATGCTGTCCCACTTCAATATCAATTCGAATGTCGAAGGCGCCGCTCAAGTCATCCACATCGGACAAGCCGATCGGGCCCTCGGCATTCTTCCGTTCTTCCATTCGTTCGGATACATGCTGCTATGGTTCTACACACGACACAACGCCGGTGTCGTCTTTCACCCAACCCCACTCGATCCCGCCGCCATCGGCGATCTCTGTGACCGTTATCGAATTTCGCTGATGGTCACCACCCCAACCTTTCTCCAACTCTATTACCGCCGGTGCACACCGAAACAATTCAGCAATCTGCGCGTCGTCATTACCGGCGCGGAAAAGCTGTCGCTGCGTCTCCTCCAGGCCTTTCAGGACAAGTTCGGTATTACCCCGGTCGAAGGATACGGGGTCACGGAATGCGCACCGGTAATCTCGGCCAACTGTCCTGATTTCCGTGCAGCAGGGTTTTACCAGGTGGCATCACGCCGTGGCACAGTGGGACAACCCTTTCCCGGCGTCACTGTCCGTATCGTCGATCCCGACACCTGGGCTGTCCTTCCGCCAGGCCAAGCCGGCATGCTGCTGGTGAAAGGGCCCAACGTGATGAACGGGTATCTTGGCCGCGAGGATCTTACCGCTCAAGCCATGCGTGACGGTTGGTACGTCACTGGCGACATCGCGTCCCTTGACGAAGACGGATTTCTTACGATCACCGACCGCCTGTCACGCTTTTCCAAAATCGGCGGAGAAATGGTTCCGCACGGCATGGTCGAAGAAGCTCTGCATCTGGCGGTCGAAGCTGACACAACAGTATTCGCCGTCACCAGCGTTCCAGACGAGAAAAAAGGCGAGCGTCTTGCGGTGCTCCACACATTGGATGAATCCCGCATCCCCGCGATTCTCGATAAGGTGTCCGCAGCGGGTCTGCCTAACCTCTTTATTCCGTCCAAACAGCAATTCGTGAAAGTCGAGGCCTTGCCAGTTCTGGGCACCGGCAAACTGGATTTGCGCGGGATCAAGCGAATCGCACTGGAAAAACTTGCATCTCGTGAAACATGAAACGTCCTGTAGGACTGAGTAATGAGGACTGTGAACTGAGTGATTCGGAATGAGGGCAGAGATCGAAGCTCGTGGCTTCTGACTCAGTCCTCAGTCCTTCTGAAACTACAGTAGTGACCTTGGACAACGTATGACGACGGAGACCGGGGCACCTCGTGAAAAAACATTGATCGACTGCCACGTCTCCCTGATTGCCTTGCCAGACAGTGACAATGGCTGCTTCATTTCCCAGAAGCTCCTGAAGAGCCCGTTGTTCCGGTTGCTCTTGTGAAAACAGGAACTTTCAGCGGCCAACCCGCGTGAAGCAAATCAGCCTATCTCGCCCATCTGATCACGGAGTTGCGCGCGTCGCACCACGTCCAGAAAGCGGTACTCCTCGACATGGACGGCTTTTATGACCAGACCGGCCCCCGCAATCGCCGGCACTCGAACTTTTTCATCGCCAATGACTACGTCTTCAACACCGTACAGACACACCCTGACTTATTCTGGCCGGCCTCTCGATCAATCCGCAACGGGAAGATGCCGTGGATGAAGTCCATTGCTGCGCCAATGCTGGTGCGGTGTTGATTAAGGTGCTGCCCAATGCCCCACATTTCAATCTCGCTGATGCAAAGTACCCCTCGTTCTATCGCGCGATGGCCCAGCGAAAACTGCCGTTTCTGAACCACGTCGACTCTGAATTCAGCCTGATCAGCAAAGACCAATCAATGGGCGAGCCAGACCGGCTCCACCTAGCCCTCGACGAAGGCGTCACCGTCATCGCCATCCATGCCTGCAGTTACGGTCTGATGTTGTACGAGAAGTTTCTCCCCACACTGCATGACTTCGCCACACGGTATCCCACCTTCATACCGACATCTCCGCACTGACCCTGCCGAATCGTCTTCGGATGCTGCTACATCTGCACTGCTCCCCTGAGATCCACCTCCGGCTCCTCTTCGGTACGAACTATCCGCTTTCCGTTTCGCATCTAGCTGCGTGGGGACAAGTGGGGCTTGGAACATTGGGAAGGATGATCCGTACGAAAATCTATTTGACCGGCAAGTCGAGGTCTGTCAAGGGCTTCAGCTCGGCTTCCAGTTACTGGGTGATATCATCGCTGAGTCTTGAGTCACTGCGTCCACGACGGCACGGGATGAACGAGATTCTCTGAGGGGTGCTTCTCTCCAATACACACGGGCCACCCCCTTTTCGGAGAGCGGCCCGTTCATCTGATTTAACCAGTCCTCGGACCTGGTTTCCTGGCTGACGGAAATCCGATCCTTGCTCAAGTCAAACGCTTCTTCTGGCAACACGTTTTTCACCACTAGCTCCCCCTTCACGCAATACGGGCGATTGCTGATAATCACGATCAGCTTCGTCGTGCTTCAACTCCAAGAGCAGGACCAAATCGTTCACCGATACTTTGTTGATGTTCATGGCCGCTGAGCCGGCGATACCACCGAAGGAGCCGAAAGAGATCCTGAGGGCACCTGCGTCGCAGGGATGGCTGAAGACCGGTCCTTGAGTTCCTTTTGAAATCGGGCCACCAGTGACTTGAGCGTGTCATTATGCCGCTTCACATCCAAATATTCCTGCCGCACGTTATGATTCTGAGCCGACAGGGCTTTGATCTTTTCTTCTAAATCCCTTGTCCGTCCCTCGAAGTAGCCACGCTCCTTGGCCAGCCCATGCGCCATGCGTTCCATCTCATCACGCGCACCCTGCGCATCGTTGCTTAACTTCACATTCAGTTCTTTCAGGGTGCGGATCTGCTGCTCCATGGCACTCTTCTGCTGACGAGTCTTATCCAGCTCCTCACGAACCGTATCGGCTTCCGTCAAGGCTTCTTGGTACTTGGAGTTGGACACGCATCCGGTCGTCATCACCACACCAGCCAATATCGCCGCCAGCCACTCCCGCCTCATACGATCCTTTCCTTGTTTACACGCTTGGTAAAATATCTCAGCTTACACTCCGAGTGATCCGCTCCAATCCACGAGCCGCACACGATCACACCCATCTACCGACTTTGTTAATCGGTGTATGCCAACGCTCGGTCTTTGTCAATACATTTACATTTGTGCAGGCCTGTTGATCGAGGCCACATCGGCGGCAATTGATCCGACGCTTGACCGATCTTGGCTCCTCTGTAATGATCGCTCGTCACGCTCTCGCATATCAGCATTCACCTCACTCGATGGAGCAGATGTGAACGAATGGAGTCCTGCCCTTGCCATCATTCTCGGCATCGTTGAAGGTTTGACGGAATTTCTCCCCGTCTCCTCCACCGGGCATCTTATCCTGGCCGGCCATGCTTTCGGTTTCACCGGCGACGTGGCGGCAAATGCGGAAATTTCCATCCAACTGGGGGCTATCCTCGCCGTCATCGTCTTCGAGCGTGAAAAGATCGGACATCTGCTATCCGGCGCCCGACAGGAACAGGCGAAGTTCCGATCATTTGTGCAACAGGGCCGGCACACGACCTGGACTGTCTGCCTGGCCGCGTCCACAAAGGCCCACCCCAATCTCTGGTTCATCCTTGGTCTGGGCTTGGCTTTTCTGCCAGCCGCGTTGGTCGGCTTGTTGGCGCATGGCTGGATCAAATCGCACCTGTTCACACCGCACACCGTGGCCGCAACCTCCATTCTTGGCGGCATCATCATTCTCGCTGTCGAAGCCACCAGGCGACCGAGTCGCGTCATGAGCCTCGAACAGGTCTCTCCCCTACACGCCGTCTGGGTCGGCCTGGCCCAGTGCGCTTCGTTGATCCCCGGCATGTCGCGATCCGGCTCAACTATTATTGGGGGCTTACTAGTCGGCCTTGACCGGAAAGTAGCAACGGAGTATTCGTTCTTCCTGGCTCTTCCCACCATCGTCGCCGCGACGGTCTATGAAACCTGGAAAGCCAAGGCCACCTTTACCGAGCAGGACTTTCTGGCCCTTGGCATTGGCATGCTCGTGTCGTTCTTGGTAGCCTGGGCCGTCATCGCCGTCTTTCTGACCTACGTCCAACGGCACACCTTGCGGGTCTTCGCCTACTACCGTATTATGCTCGGTGTTGTCGTACTCTTGATCTTCCATTGAAAGGAGTATTTGGAATGGCCTCAGATACGATTCATGTCTACGACACCTGGGTGACTGGCAAGAAGGGCCGTATTCACTTCGACGTGATGACCACGGACGAAGCCACGGCGCTGAAGTTGGCCAAGGAATATCTCGTTAATATTGGCGAGCCAACAGCGACCATCACCACCAAGGAATGCCAGTTTTGCCACAGCGAACCACTCTTTATGTTCTCGGCGGAACAGCAAAAGCAGGTGAAGGAACAGGGCGGGTTTATCGTGCCAATGCCGGCGTAATACGCCTGCTGCTTTATACGCCTTTAACTGCTTCCGAAGGGAGAGGCGGGTCTTCTTTCTTCTCGAATATGAAGTGGATGATGAGGAAGGTCACGCCAACGGTGATGGCGGAGTCTGCGACATTGAACGCCGGCCAGTGGTAACTTTCGATATAGAAGTCGAGAAAGTCGATCACTTCCCCGTACCGCAGGCGGTCGATCAGGTTCCCGATTGCCCCACCCAAAATTCCTGCGACGCTGAGGCGGCCCATCCATTCGTGCTCCGGCATCCGGAGCAGGATCGTGCCCAGCAATCCGAGCGCAAAAATCGACGTCAGCCCAAAGAACACCATGCGAAAAGTGTTGCTGCTGCTCGCCAGAAGACCGAACGCCGCGCCAGGATTTCTGATATACGTCAAGCTAAAGAGATTGGGGATGATGGCAATGGACTCATGCAGCCGCATCGTCTGCATGATGTACAGTTTAGTGACTTGATCTACCGCTATCACGGCGCCGGTGAGGGAGGCTAAGAGGAAATTGCGCAGCAGAGAGACGTTCAACAAATGGCCTCCAAACACCGATCACACAGCGTCGGATGCTCGGCGTCCTTGCCTACCGCCTCCCGGTAGTTCCAGCATCGCTCACACTTGCCCACCCCCGCTTTTGACACCGTCACCCGCACTCCATCGCCGCTGCCAGCACGCTGGACCAGCGTGACTTTCGAGACAATGCAGATGGTGCTGAGATCCTTCTCATAGGAGGCGAGAAACCGGAAATCGTCCGCATCGGCTTCGATGTGGACATGCGCTTCCAGGGACGAACCAATTGTCTTCTCCCGCCGACTTTCTTCCAGCACACCCTGCAACCTGCTGCGGTAGGTCAGGAGAGTTTCCCAACGAGCGGCAAGCTGGGGATCAATCCAGAGAGGATCGACTTCAGGAAACGCCGCCAGGTGGACACTCTTGATCGTTGAGAAATTAGGCATCTGCGCCATGAGCGTCCGCCAGATTTCTTCTGCGGTAAAACTCAGGACCGGCGCCATCAACTTGGTCAGCGCGATCACAATCTCGAAAAGCACTGTCTGCGATCCGCGGCGCAGCAGTGAATCGGCGCGGAACGTATAGAGCCGGTCCTTCAAGATATCAAGATAGACCGCACTGAGATCCACCGAGCAGAAATTGTTCAACGCGTGAAAAATGGTGTGGAACTCACAGTCTTCGTATGCCTGCTTCACTCTGGGAATCAGGTCCCCCAGACGCGACAGGGCCCATCGGTCGAGTTCCGGCAGCTGCGCATAAGACACACGGTGTGTCCCCGGATCGAAATCGTACAGATTGCTCAATAAGAATCGGCAGGTGTTGCGGATCTTCCGATAGGCTTCAATCAGATGGTTCAGAATCTCCTGCGAGATGCGCAAGTCTTCCCGATAATCCTGTGCCGCCACCCAGAGCCGGAGAATTTCCGCCCCCGACTGTTTGATGACGTCCTGTGGGGCCACCACGTTGCCGGCCGACTTCGACATCTTCTTACCTTGACCGTCGACCACGAATCCGTGCGTCAGCACCGCCTTGTAGGGCGCGCGCCGATCCGTCGTGATCCCTGCCAGCAACGCACTGTGAAACCAGCCACGATGCTGGTCGGACCCTTCGAGATACAGATCGGCCGGCCACCACGTCCTCGGCTTCAACACTGCGGCATAGCTCACACCGGATTCGAACCACACATCGAGAATATCTCGTTCCTTCTCAAATGCCGTCCCGCCGCATTTCGAGCAGGTCGTCCCTGCTGGGAGCAGTTTATCGGCCGAGCATTCAAACCATACGTCTGCGCCCTTGGACTCAATGAGATCAGCAATATGTTCGATGATCCTCGGATCGGCCAATACTGTGCGGCACGCTCCACACGTAAAACCTGGGATTGGCACGCCCCACACCCGCTGGCGCGAAAGGCACCAGTCCGGCCGGTTTTCGATCATGCCGTTGATCCGGTCACGGCCGTATGCCGGAATCCACTGCACTTGCTCGATTTCCGCCAACGCGTCCCGGCGTAGATCGTTCGTCTCCATTGACACAAACCACTGTTCCGTCGCCCGGAAGATCACCGGACTCTTACAGCGCCAACAATGGGGATAGGCATGACTCAACGAGCCCTGCCCCAACAACCGTCCGTTGGCCTGTAGATAGTCCACGATCTTGGGATTCGCCTTGAAGACATGCTGGCCGGTGAATTCTTTGACCGTCTCCGTGAACCGCCCACCGTTGTCGACCGGCGCAAGGATTTCCAGCCGTTCGCCCACCGAAGCCTTGGCATTGTGATCGAGAACAAGAATGTAGTCCTCCATCCCGTGGCCAGGCGCGATGTGCACGCAGCCAGTCCCCTGATCAAGCGTCACGAAATCGCCGAGCAGGATGGGTGACAGACCGGTGGAGAGTGGACGCTGCGTTTCCAACCCCTCGAATCCTTCTCCGCCTTTTTTTATTCCGACAACACGATAGTCGTCGAGGTGGCACGCGCTGGTGACACTTTTCAACAGTTTTTCCGCCATGATCAACAGCTCATTCCCGACTTGGACAAACGCATACTCAATATTGCGATGCAGACAGACTGCTTGATTGGCCGGCAGCGTCCATGGCGTGGTTGTCCAAATGACGATTGAGACCAATTTGCTGTCGGCTGGAAACAAGATGCCAGGAAAGGCATGGCTGAGCGCCGTAAGGGACGTCACCACCGGAAACCTGACATAGATGGACGGTGACGTATGGTTGTCGTACTCCACCTCAGCTTCAGCCAGCGCCGTCTGATCCTGCGTGCACCAAAGGACCGGCTTCAGGCCCTTATAGACGCCGCCACGTTCGACAAACGATCCAAACTCACGGATGATTGTGGCTTCATAGGCCGAAGTCATCGTGAGATACGGGTTCTGCCATTCGCCGAGCACGCCAAGACGTTGAAATTCTTCCCGCTGGATCTTCATGTATTTTTCGGCATAGTCCCGACAGAGTTTGCGGATCGCCGAGATATCCAAATCCTTTTTCGTATCACCCAGCTCCTTCATGACTTGATGTTCGATCGGTAGGCCATGGCAGTCCCATCCCGGCACGTACGGCGCGTGATAGCCCGCCATCGTTTTGGACTTCACGATGATGTCTTTGAGAATTTTGTTCAGCGCATGGCCGATGTGGATGCGGCCGTTCGCATAGGGAGGACCATCGTGCAAGATATACTGAGGTCGCCCCTTACCCGCCTCCTGAATTTGCTCATAGAGCTTCTGCGATTCCCACCAGGCCAGCAGCTCCGGCTCCCGCTGCGGCAGATTGGCCTTCATCGGGAAGTCGGTCTTGGGCAAATTAAGCGTCGATTTGTAGTCCATTGCTGTTACGCGCTCTTGCGAAGTTAGTGAATTGACGGCTGAATATACCGGAATGATCAGCGAGGTACTAGTCCTTACCGCCTTTGCGGAATCGTCAAAAACGTCTTCCAGCAAGGCCACAGCGAGCGAACGCCCGAGTCGTACAGTCTGCGTACGTGGAGGGTTTGAGCGACGCGAGAACGAAGCTGGAAACGTTTTCCACGATTCCGTTAGCTGATTGCCATCATCCGGTCCAGTGCCACCTTCGCCCATCGTTTCTCGTCCTCCGGGACGAGAATACGATTGACAACGTGGCCGTCGGCCAGATTTTCCATGGCCCAGCAGAGGTGTGCAGCGTCGATCCGAAACATGGTGGCGCACTGGCAGACCGTCGAAGAGAGGAAAAACACTTTCTTGTCGATAAGCTCGTGCTTGAGGCGGTTGACGAGATTCAACTCAGTCCCGACCGCCCAGACCGTGCCGGCCAGCGCAGCAGTGACCGTGCGGATGATGAACTCCGTCGAGCCGATCAGGTCGGCCTTGTTCACGACATGTTCGTGGCATTCCGGATGGACGATGACCGTGCCCTTCGGATACTGCTTGCGAAAATTGTCGACGTGCACCGGTTGAAACATCTGGTGAACGCTGCAATGGCCTTTCCAGAGAATGAGCTTGGCTCGCTTGATGGCCTCCCGTGTATTCCCGCCGTTCGGCTGAAAAGGATCCCAGACGATCATTTCGTCACGAGGGATCCCCATCTTATTTGCCGTGTTGCGACCCAAATGTTCGTCTGGAAAAAACAAGATCTTTTCGCGTCTGGCCCAACACCATTCGATGACCGCCTTGGCATTGGAAGAGGTACAGGTAATCCCTCCGTGTTCGCCGCAAAAAGCCTTGAGTACCGCCGCGGAGTTCACATAGACCGCCGGCATGACCATCTCTTCGACCGGGATTACACGCCCCAGCGCCTCCCAACATTCATCGACCTGTTCGATCGCCGCCATGTCCGCCATCGAACAGCCAGCGGCCATATCCGGCAGGATCACCGTCTGATTCGACCGGCTGAGAATATCCGCCGTCTCCGCCATGAAATGCACGCCGCAGAACACGATGTGAGGCCGCTCTGACCGGGCGGCAGCCAGTTTGGCCAGCAACAGTGAGTCGCCGCGAAAGTCGGCATGCTGGATCACTTCATCACGCTGGTAGTTATGGCCAAGGATCATCACCCGATCACCAAGGACCTGCTTAGCTGCAGCCGTTCGTGCAAATAGTTCGTCCGCTGACAGCGCCTGATAGTTGGCAATCGGTCTCGGTACGGTCGTACTGATCATCTCAAATCCCTCGCACAAATAACGAAGCCTTATTCTACGATAACCCTCCCACTCATTCAATGAACCACCCAAGGGAAGAAGCCCTACACTCGGAAATCGCTCACCTGAAAGGGCATGGCGAACAATAGGTCTAATGGCCAATTGACTTCATTTTGTTGTAGGATTTATGATTCCTCCCAATAGCTAGGGGAGCCCCAGCGGCTGAGAGTCCGAGCGATCGGGCAACCCTCACAACCTGACCTGGGTAATACCAGCGTAGGGAAGCCGGAATAAAGCGGATACTGTGAGGATTCGGCCGTACCTTCGAACGGGGTGCGGCTTTTTTATTGTGCGCATGTGTGGTCAGCAATCAGCATTCAGCCATTAGATTTGGACACGAAGGACCGGCTGTTGACAGCTGAACGCTGACGGCTCATTTAGCAAGAAAGGATTTCCGTATGGATATCCACACTAAGGCAAACGGATCGGTCAATGGAAACGGGGACGGGATTCCAACGTCTGGATTAAGCACCACACCGTTCCCCGCATCTCACAAAGTCTATGTCAGCGGTGCCAACGAGGGCGTTCGTGTCCCTATGCGCGAAATTACCCTCACCCCGACGAAATCGATAAACGGCGGAACACCGACTCCCAACGAACCGGTAACGGTTTATGACACGTCAGGCCCTTTTACTGACCCCGCCATCACGATCGACGTGCGCCAGGGACTTCCCCCCTTGCGGCGCTCCTGGGTTCTGAGCCGGCAGGACGTCGAAGAACTTCCAGCCGTCACATCGATGTATGGCCGCATGCGCGCCGCGGACTCGAAACTCGCAGGGCTCCGATTCCAGCACATCCGCAACCCCCTGCGGGCGAAGCCGGGCAACAATGTGACCCAGCTACACTATGCGCGCAAGGGTTTCGTGACGCCAGAAATGGAATTCATCGCCATCCGCGAAAACCAGTCGCGCGCTGTTGCTCGTGAACTGGCCTCACGCAACGGCCACGGCGGCGGAATGGCACAGCATCCTGGCTTTGCCTGGGGCGCCGGCATTCCCTCTGTAATTACCCCAGAGTTTGTGCGGGACGAAGTGGCCCGCGGTCGCGCGATCATTCCCTCGAACATCAACCATCCCGAAAGCGAACCGATGATCATCGGTCGCAACTTCCTGGTGAAGATCAATTCGAACATCGGCAACTCCGCCGTCGCCTCGTCCATCGAAGAGGAAGTCGAGAAGATGATCTGGTCGATCCGCTGGGGCGCTGACACAGTGATGGATCTCTCGACCGGCAAGAATATTCACGAGACACGGGAATGGATCATTCGCAACTCACCGGTCCCCATCGGCACCGTGCCGATCTATCAGGCGCTGGAGAAAGTCAACGGGAAGGCCGAAGACCTGACTTGGGATATCTTCCGCGACACTCTGATCGAACAGGCCGAGCAGGGTGTGGACTATTTCACGATCCATGCGGGCGTGAAGCTGGCTTACGTGCCCATGACCATCAAGCGGATGACCGGCATTGTCTCCCGCGGCGGATCGATTCATGCGAAGTGGTGCTTGGCCCACCATCAGGAAAATTTCGCCTATACCCACTTCGAGGAAATCTGCGAAATCATGAAGGCCTATGACGTGGCCTTCAGTCTGGGCGATGGTCTTCGTCCCGGCTCGATAGCCGATGCCAACGACGAGGCGCAATTTGCCGAACTCGATACATTGGGAGAGTTAACCACAAGCGCCTGGCGCCATGATGTGCAGGTGATGATCGAAGGCCCCGGCCACGTGCCCATGCACATGATCCAGGTCAACATGGAAAAACAGTTGAAGGCCTGCCATGAGGCCCCATTCTATACACTCGGGCCGCTGACCACAGATATCGCGCCCGGCTACGATCACATTACGTCCGGTATCGGCGCCGCGATGATTGGCTGGTACGGCTGCGCCATGCTCTGCTACGTTACGCCGAAAGAGCATCTCGGCCTGCCCGACCGGGAAGACGTGAAGACGGGCGTCGTCACCTATAAAATCGCCGCCCATGCCGCGGACCTGGCGAAAGGCCATCCGGGTGCGCAGATCCGTGACAACGCGCTGTCGAAAGCCCGCTTCGAATTCCGCTGGGAGGATCAGTTCAACCTCTCCCTCGACCCAGACACCGCGCAACAGTTCCACGACGCAACACTTCCGGATAATGCCGCAAAAGTGTCGCACTTCTGTTCGATGTGCGGCCCGCATTTCTGCTCCATGAAGATCACGCAGGACGTGCGCGACTACGCGGCGAGCAAACAGGTAACCGAGCAGCAAGCGATCCAGATCGGAATGAAAGAAAAATCGGAAGAGTTTAAGAAGACCGGGGCAGAAATCTACAGATAGAAGGCGCTTTCAGCGAGCCAGCGGTCAGCTTGGAATTCTGAGCTGAACGCTGATGACTGATAGCTGACAGCTAAACGGAGTTGTCTATGTCTAAACCTAAACCAGCACCATTACGAGAACGCGACATTACACGGCAGATCGCGCGAGAATTCTACAAAGAGTTCGATCAACTGATCGAAAGCGACGTGATTATCGTCGGCGCGGGGCCATCCGGGCTTATTTGTGCGCATGATCTGGCGAAGATGGGCTTCCGCACGCTTGTCGTCGAACAGAATCTCGCGCTCGGCGGCGGTTTCTGGCATGGCGGGTACTTGATGAACAAGGCCACGATCTGCGAACCAGCCAATGGGATTCTCGAAGAAATCGGCGTACCCTGCAAAAAGATCAAAGAATGCGAGGGTATGTACATGGTCGATCCTCCCCATGCGACCGGCGCGCTGGTGACTGCGGCCTATCGCGAAGGCGCGAAGGTGCTGAACCTGACCCGTGTGGTCGATCTGATCTTGAGAAAAGACGGCATCCTCGAAGGGATCGTCGTGAACAACACCACAGCGGAGATGGCTGGCCATGACATGATCCATGTCGATCCGATCGCCCTGGAGAGCAAGATCGTGGTGGATGCGACCGGGCATGACGCCGTCGTCGTCGAGTTACTCCACAGACGCAATTTGTATAAACCGGTTCCCGGAAACGGAGCCATGTGGGTCTCACGCTCCGAGGAAGAAGTGATGGACCGGACCGGCGAAGTGTATCCGAATTGTTTCGTGATCGGTCTGGCCGTCGCCGCCGTGTACGGCACCCCAAGAATGGGGCCCGCCTTCGGTTCCATGTTGTTGTCAGGGCGCTACGGTGCAGAGCTGATTAAGAAGAAGTTGAAACAAGAATAACGTCACACGTCATTCGTTAAACGTCAACCGAGATATTTTCTCTATTCTGATTTCTCCGCACGATTGACGCATGACGGTTCACGATTGACGATCAAATATTATGGACATTCAGGATTTCTTACTGCAGGGTGAGGGCCACGAAGAAGACAAACGCGAGGCCTGGACGCTTTTTCAGCAAGCCTACGAACGGCAGATGAAAGGCGAGCTGGAAGAAGCCGTCAATTTATACAAACGGTCACTGGCGACACATCCGACCGCCGAGGCCTACACCTTTTTGGGATGGACTTACAGTTTCATGGGACGGCTCGACGAAGCGATCGAGGAATGCCACAAGGCTATCACGCAGGACCCGACCTTCGGCAATCCCTACAACGATATCGGCGCGTACCTGATCGAGAAAGGCGAACTCGATGAGGCAATTACCTGGTTCCAGCGGGCGATGCAGGCCAAACGATACGAAAGCCCGGCGTTTCCGCACCTGAATCTCGGCCGCGTCTATGAGCGGAAGGGGAACTGGATGGAAGCGATCGACTCGTACAAACAGGCACTGACTTTGAACCCGAATTATGCCCTCGCCAAAAAATCGCTGGGCCGACTAATCAGTTCTCTCAATTAGTGCGAGTTGGACGTGTTGATTCACACTCTTTCAGAATGAACTCAACCTTAACCTCAGCCCCAACTTTCTTCACATGAATCACAAAACTGTTCTGGTCGGCATCAATGATATCTTCTTTTACACCAAGGTGCGTGACGCCCTGCTCCCCCAGGGCTACAAACTAGAGAAAGCGCGGGCGCAGCAGGACGTGCTGGAGAAAGCCTCGACTACACACCCGGCCGCGGTGCTCCTCGACATGAATGACAGAATCGTCGATGCCTATCAGGCGTTGAAGACGTTGAAGACTGATCCGCGCTTCAAGACCATTCCCATTCTCGCATACGCGAATCATGAAGACGTGGACACGTGGAACAGGGCCAAGGCACTCGGGGTGACCAAGATCGTCTCGCGTAATGAATTTTCAGCTCGCACAAGGGATCTGGTGAATGAACTGGTCGCATCAAATGTGAGCGGTAACACATAAAAGTGGGATCATATTCCGGAAGGCGCCTTTCACCTTTCACGGACATACTAATGAAACAATCTCTCCTCCATACCCACCACACGCAGTTGGGCGCCTCGTTTGAGGAAAGGGCCGGCTGGAACGTGCCTGCCCACTATGGCAATGTCACGGCGGAGCATTGTGCCGTGCGGCAGACCGTAGGGATCGCCGACCTGTCCCATCGCGGCAAGATCCGTGTGACCGGCGACGACCGCGTCAAATGGCTGCAGAGCATTATCAGCAACGACATTCTTCTGCTCAAGCCCGGCCAAGGCTGCTATTCCAGCTTTCTGACCTACAAAGGGAAAATGATCACTTACTTCCGTTTGTACATGCAAACGGAGGCCATCATGCTGGAAGACGTGGGCGAAATCGGCGAGACGACGGTTCAAGCGCTCCGCAAGTTTTTGCTGTATGGCACCAAAGCCAAAATGGAGAACTGCGCGGAGAGCTGGGGCTTGCTGTTGGTCAGCGGACCCAAGGCCTCTCATACAATCCAATCCGCCTTTGGCGTCGACGTGGTCGACCTCAAGCCGGTGGATTTCGTCACTGCATACATTGGCGGAAATCATGCCTTGGTCCTACGCACCGAGGAGACAGGCGAAATTGATATCGAGATCTTGCTTCCCACGGCCAGCCTTGTGCCAGCTTGGACCGCGCTCTTGGAAGCTGGGACGAAATATGGCATCAAGCCGGTTGGAACCCATGCCCGAGAAGCTTTGCGGATAGAAGCCGGCATTCCGAAGGCAGGACCAGATTTGAATGAAGAAATCGTCCCCCCTGAGGCAAACCTTGAAGATAAAGCCTTCAGTTTGAGCAAAGGCTGTTATCCCGGCCAGGAAGTCGTGGCGCGCATGGACACCTACGGCAACGTCCGGCGGCATCTTGTTGGACTCGTCCTGAAGGATGCATCCATCCCGCCGAACGGCGCCAAACTCTTCAGCGGCGACCGCGAAGTCGGCTGGATCAGCAGCGCCGTCTACTCCCCACAGATGAACAAAGTGATCGCATTCGGCTTTCCTCTTCGAGACTTCAGCAAACCCAACACCGCCCTCTTAATCGAAATAGACGGGAAGAAGCACGACGCAACGGTGCATGCGCTGCCTTTCTATAATCGCGTGGTACCGAACGAGGCTGCCCCCCTCAGATGACGCCGGTCCATTTCTTGTATTTCATCATCTCACTTCCCGATAGAGCAGTGCTGCAATAGCTTCCCGACGTTTATTGTTGAACCACAGAGTGAGTACTATATCGCTGATCGACAAACCACCCAATCTACACAAATAAGCTCACGGATCATGAAGCCCTATCTTTTACAGCGTATCACCATTAAGCCAGAGAAATGCGGTGGCCGCCCGTGTATCCGCGATATGCGCATCCGTGTTCAGGACATCCTCGACCTGTGCCGCTGTATACATGCTAGCGGCTGGGACATTTGAAGAAGAGATCTTGCAGGACTACCCCCTACTTGGAGCATCACGACATTCGAGTTACGATCAAAAGCTAACTCTGTTTCCCTCGCGTACGACACATAGGGTTTATATGACAGGAAACCAGCAAGAAGCCCCCCTCGCGATCACACCTTATGAAGCAGCAGGCGGGCTTGAAGGCATCACCAAACTAGTCGATGAGTTCTACGTCAACATGGATGCATTACCGGAAGCCAAGGTCATCCGGGACATGCACCCGCCTGATCTGGCTGAATCGAGCCGCAAATTGACGTACTTCCTCTGCGGCTGGCTGGGAGGTCCCAAGCTGTTTCAGCAGCACTATGGGCCCATCAGTATTCCCGGCGCGCACAAACGATTCTCCATCGGATACGAGGAACGCGATGCCTGGCTGCTGTGCATGCAGCGAGCCCTTGCCGTCCAACCGTTCAGCACTGAATTGAAGGACTACCTTTTGGCGATGTTGAGCATCCCGGCGGAACGAGTCAGGCAAGTGAACTCGGGGGAAATCTAGCACGATCTGGGAAGCCGCGGTCAGCGCTCTGGATTTCTCGCTGCAGTCACTGCCAAGGCAAACTTCAGGAGGCTGGCCCGTTCGTCGTCGTCCAATGCCAACAGTAGATGCGCTTCTTCGCCATGCATCAACCGCAGGCTCAAGAACGGTTCTTCTCGCCGCTTTTCCCGGTTGTCCCACATCGCGTCAATCAACTGCACCTTGTCCAGTTGGCCAACCGATACGACATCATACCGAAAATAGGAATCCCCGATAACCATGTCGAACAGCACGTTGCCCGCCGTGAGCAGGACTAGATTAAACCGCCCTTGGTCCTCATAGCCTTCCGGCAGGAATTTATTGAAGTGACAAAGCGCAACTTTTCGATCGCCTAGCGCCGCACGGATGTTGGCCTTTAATGCAGAGTAGTCAATTTGCAAAGCCTTTTCGTCAGGCCCCGTAGCAGCCACCGCCGCGGCTTCGACTTTCGAAAACACCTCATCCGCTAAGATCAATCCTGGCATGTCCTAATCTCCCTCCATGTTGGCAACAAGTAGTCGTACCGTACCCGGCCACCGGTAAAGATTGCAAGGGATCAACGGGAGGGCCTGCGAATTACTGAGCAGCCAGGCGGTGAGAAAATCGCGTCTCTCCTGCGTCGTCTACAACCGTCACATCCAACGTAGTTTTCGTGACTCGGACGAGGCCGAAGTTGTGATACCCACCCTCGTTGATCAAGCGCGTTGGATGCAGCGAATCATTCGCCGGTGTTTCCCGACCGGGTCGCGCTGAGAGTGGCCCGGCGACGAATTCATGGAAGTCGATTGCGCGGTTTTGGTCCGGATCATAGGCGTTGGCCTGCACATAGTGCACATCGCCTGCGAGAAACACGACGTTCTTGATCTTTCGGCTGAGCATACTCTCAATCATCACTTGCCGCTCCCATTCAAACCCAGGCGCCATGGGCCCAGATGCCCACCCATCACTATACCCTGCCCCTCCTTTCGGCACCGATAACGGCACCGACGTGGCAATAATTTTCCAGGTCGCCGTCGAATTACTGAGTCCCTCGAGCAACCATTTTAGTTGGGCAGCGCCCAGCATCGTCTTGGCCGATCCGTCACGATCTGTGTTACGACTTCGATACTGGCGCGTATCCAGAATAAATAGCTCAAGATCCGCTCCATACCGGAAAGTGCGATATAATCGATGGGGTTCGTCTAGATGCGCCGCGATCGGCCAGTATTCCCGCAAAGCTCGGCGGCCCTCCGGCATCCGTTCATCAAACGGGCCTGAAAAATCGTTCCGCACTTCATGATCGTCCCATGTGACATACACCGGAACACGTTCAAGAAACCGACGCAAAGCAGCGGCACCCCGTTGGTAGCGATGCCGTGCACGATATTGATCCAGCGTCGTCGCCACGAAGTTTGCCCCTGGCTCATTCGGCGGTGCGGCACAGACATCATCACTGTAAATGGTATCACCGAGAAATAAGAAGAAATCGAGGTGCTGTCGTTGCATCACATCGAAGATCGGATAGCCCCCTGCCCCCTGCCGGCATTGGCCTTGACCACCGAGATCACCGCTCCAGGCAAAAGTAACAGGCGCCGAGGTATCGGCATCCGATAACGTCGTCAATTCACCCCTCGCCGCAAGTCTCGGTTTACCCGAATGAGGAAACTCCCCGCCTTGTGCAATTAAGACGTGGTAGCGGTAACGAGTTGCAGGAGTCAATCCGGCTAGAATGATGGACAGGGTATAGTCCGTGTCCGCTGTCGCCGTCAGTTCCGTTGACTTTGGCACCGGCACAATCACCGTCGCCAATTTTGAGATCTTGTCCCACAGAGGGGGCGTGGCCCATTCGACCTGTACCGTCGCAGGCCCCTCAGTCCTCACCCAAAGTACGGCGCTGGTCGCGCTGACATCACCTACCGCAATACCTTGCGGTAACAGATCTGCGGCGAGGATAACCGAGTCTCCAAACGGGCTGTTCGGAGGTAGTCCTTCTCTTGACGGTGAGATGCAACTAACAAGACTAATTGCCAGGAGGAAAACAGGCAGCAGAATCCACTCGCGACGCATAGGAGCACGTCCTATCGCATCGAGCTTGGAGGTCAAGCGCAGGCCTTGAAAATCTGAGAAGCCGACCGGCATACTGCACGACATTGAACGAGGATATTGCGATGCGCGACTCCAGCTGCTGCGTTCCTGACTGCCAAGCCCGGCCCTATGCCCCTGCCGGCACCCGATCCGTCTGTAAAGATCACTTCCTCAACTTTCTCACCTGGCGACGCCGCCGAGGCCCGCAGATGTTTCACAAGTATGCTGCGATGACCATGGGCGAGCGCGATACCATTGCTGCCGAATGGCAAAAAACCCTCCACCTCGACGTGGCCCCCGCTGCCACGCCGAAGAACTGAACGAGTACAGTTGTTCCCTTACAGCGACAGGCTATACATGTAGAACTCCTCGTCCCGTTTCCATCCTAATGCTTCATAAAGTCGCTGTGCAGTTGTGTTCGTAATCGCCGTTGCCAACTCTAGACGCACAGCCCCAGTGGCACGAGCAGTTTCCGCAACGGCTTTCAGTAACATCGTGCCGACACCGCAGCGACGGGCAGCAGGGACAACATACAGATCGTGGAAAATAGAAATCGGCGCGGCGAGGATCGATGAGAAGGCGGGAAATACCTGCGCAAATCCGATGACTACTCCGTTCGGATCTTCAGCAATCAATACCACTGACTCATGACGCGACAGCCGTTCATTCAGAAACCGCCGAGCAATATTCAGATCCGACTGCTGTCCATAGAACTGGCGATAGGCGTCGAATAACGGAATCAGCCGATCTATATCTAACAACGAAGATCGGCGCACCGTGTGTCCCATAGGCTCAACTCAGCGGGTGCACTCACACCCTTTCTTGCGAGCATGCAGCGAGCACTTCTCCCCTTACCACCACCAAGGATTAGGGCCTGGGGATGTTTCGACTGCGCGCATCTAACAAGGACCTCCTGAGGCCGCACGTTGGGCGAGCACAGTAGACCACTAGGCTCCACGCACTCTCATCTTGTCACCGGCGACCCATGATGATGAATCAATAACCACTCGTCGCCGATGCGCTCATAGAGGTTCGTTGCCAGCACCTTCGCTTGCTGCGATTCGTCGGACTGCTGCGTGGTCAGGTTTTCCACACAGAGCACCCAGGCAATATCCCCCGCCACCTGCACCATCACATTGGTGAGATCGAATTTCATGGAGAAGGTATTGTTGAAGATCAGCACCCAGGAATCGCGAACGGCAGGCCATCCCGACCGAATCGTCCAACCAGGATGAATGCAGGTGACATAGTCCTGATGGGTCCAGACCTCATCCATCGTGGCAATGTCGAGACTCTCGAACGCCGCGTAAAATCTTCTATTGGCTTCTGTGACTTCCTCGATGCGTTGTTGCAACACGGCAGTCCTACCACTTGAGTGAGTGCTATCATATCGTACGCGAACCGAGTAGGGCGAGGAGAATTTAGACGGCTCTCACTGAGACGAGATCAGTAGTGGCCGGTTAACTTGCAACGATCTGCGTCAATAATGAGTATGGGGGCAGATTAGAGAGCGATTTATTGTGGAACCGATTTGAAATCAGTTCACCCATATTCCAGGTCAAGTAACGTCCAGCGATTGATTGCTCTAGGGGTGCGCTATGAGCACGGGCAAGACGCTGTTCGCACAGATCATGGAGTTTCTCCCTATGTGGTGCCCTACCCAACACCACGATTTCCTGCTTCTGATCGTCTTCGATGATGAACCTCTTAACACGATAAGCGCTCTTCCTTTCTTTCAAAATGCCGCTCAAACAGCTCGGCACGGATCAAAGCGTTTCATCGGTGGGCCATGCGGTCGACGGCCCTGTGATATCGGGATCGTGTGTTGCACGGTTCGATTCTGTAAAATGACGGAGTCCACGACATTCCCGCAATTCATACAAAGCCAAGGCTGCTCTCGAATTTGCTCTTCTCGAGCACTATGGTCAATACACCGTTGCAGCATCATCATTCCTTTGCAGCGCTCACAGTTCATAGCAACTCCTTTCGGGTAGTGATAGTTACGCCCGAGCGTCTTGGCTGTGTATGGAGGTCACGCCATGTTCATAGCAACTCCTTTCGGATGGCGACAGTTACGCCTCTGTGAATCTTTGCAACGCGGGAAAGAGCCGAGCCATGATCGGAAGCTACCTTTCATAAAGCAGGTCCTTCCTGACAAAGGCATCGGCTGTCCCATACAGGGTCCGTATAAGCCTCAGGCAAGTCAAGAAATGCGGTCAGGATCACCGCTGGCCAAGGGACATTGATTTTCATCTTGATGGTCGCCTCATACCCATTTGTCATCAGCGACATCATCATAGTATCCAGCACGACGAGAGCCGGGTGAAGCGCAGGCGACTGAGAAATGGCATCTGGTCCCGAATAGGCCTTTCAAACGATTTCGAATTTGGAGCGGCCGCCAAGCCACTGTTCCAGGTGCCGCAGCATCTCCAGGCTATCGTCAACCCAAAGCGTACGAAGAGGCCCCCTCTACGTCAGTTCTGCCCGATGCGTTCCAGGCCTGAACTTCTATGCGCTGCTCGCTGACCTCATCCAGGGCGGCAAAGATGTCAGAAGTGACAGAAGAAACCCATCAGGTAAAACCCTGATAGCACAGGTAATGATCCCTGAGGGGGCTCACTAATTTCATGGAGGAACTGCAGGATGAATGTTGGAGGAATTACAGGTCCGGCTGAATCAATCCAACACGCACCGCAAACCGGACAAGCCCAGGCACATCGTGAATTTTGAGCCGTTCCATTAGGTGGGCTCGATGGGTTTCGACGGTCTTCACGCTCACATTCAGGCGCTGCGCGATATCTTTGGTGGTATGGCCCTCTGCAATGAGCTGCAAGATTTCACGCTGGCGCATGCTAAGCCTGCCCAAGGGACTGATGGCGCCATCGGACTTGTCTCGATAAGACGCGATCGCATACTTCGCCACCGCCGGGGTCAGATAGGATTCGCCCCTGCTCACCGTCTTAATGGCCAATTCCAGCTCCGCCAGCTCGGCCCCCTTCAAGAGGTATCCCGAGGCACCCGACTGCAGGGCCTGCTGGAGATACTCTTCATTGGCATGCATTGACAGCAAGATCACGCGAGTGGTGGGAAATTCCTTGACGATCCTGGAGGTCGCATCCATCCCGTTCAATTCCGGCATCGCAATATCCATCAGCACCAGATCCGGAGCGAAGGCCTGTACAGCCTTGACGGCCTCCCACCCGTCTCCCACAGTGGACACGACTTCGATATCGTCAATCCTTTCCAACAAAGCCCGCATCCCGGCCAAAACCAATTTATGATCCTCGGCAATTATCACTCGCAGACGGCTCATGTGGACATTACCTCAGTCGTATCATGCTGCTCGGGGAAGTCAGGTGTCGAGAGTGGGAATCGAATGAGAATCGTGGTTCCACGGCCTGAGGTTGAAGAAATCTCCAAGATACCGCCCACCAGCCTTACCCGTTCTTCCATGCTGAGCAGTCCGATGGATTGCCCTTCCTGCGCCCGCTGCCGCGCGGACGCCACGTCGAAGCCCCTGCCATCGTCTTGAATGATCAGCGTCAATTCCTCTTCCTGTTGATGTAACATGAGATCGATGGTCTTCGCCATCGCATACTTCGCGACGTTGGTGAGCGCCTCCTGCACAATGCGAAAGCAAGCCACTTCGATCGGGGCAGGCACCCGTTTAACCATGCCCTGTACGGAGAGCGCGAGGGTCCATCCGTTCCGGTTCGCTTGACGGCTCGCATACCATCGCAGCGCCGGCACCAAGCCCAAATCATCGAGTACAGACGGTCGCAGATTTAAGGCCAGTGTGCGCACTTGAGTCAGCAAATGATCCACCAGCTCCAGACTGTCCGTGAGGGCATCGGCACGGACTTGCCCCACTTCGCCATGCTTGATTTCTTGCAAATCAATTTTCAGCGCGGTCAATAATTGTCCGATTTCATCATGCAGATCGCGGGCTAACCGGCTTCGTTCTTCCTCCTGTACCTGCATGAGCCGGCTGGACAGTTCTCGAAGAGAATAGTTGGCATCGCTTAATTCAACGGTGCGTTCCTGCACCTTGATCTCCAATTGCTCGTGGGCTTTTTGCAGGAGGGCTTGCACGCGTTTCTGTTCGCTGATATCACGAATAATTTTCGACACGCCGAGGAACTGACCGGCCGCATCTCTGAGCGGAGAGACGGTGACCGAGACATCGATCATCCGGCCATCCTTGGTCAACCGCACGGTGTCGTAGGTATGAATCGTTTGCCCCCGTACCGTCAAGAGCACCCATTTTTTGTCTGCCTCGCGATGCGGCGGAACCAAGTTCAAAATCGACTTACCGATCATTTCACTAGCGGCATACCCGAAAATCTCCTCCGCTCCCGCATTCCACGTGGTCACGAATCCATCGGGGGTTACACTCAGAATGGCATCGCGGCTGCTTTCCACGATCGCCCCCAATCGCCTCGTCGCATCGTCGAGCTTTGCCAGTTTGGCGCGCCACACCAGTCCGGCCGTGATCCAGACAAAAATGACAGCCACCAGACATTCGAACACACCAGCACCCAGCGCGCTGCTGGGATCAGAGAAGATGGACTTCCTTAGCAACAACACCGTGGCGACCGTTGCCACGATATAAGCTGCGCTCGACCGTTCGATCCACAGGCACAACAGTATGGCAAACGCATACCCAACCCAGATCTGGCAGCCAATTGAGGTCAGCATGTCGATGCTGGCTGCCGTGCCTACGGCCAGCAGAACCAGAATCTGAGGATATTTACTGTTCATAACCGTACGTCATTCGGCAAGGCAAGATGGCTTCTGATCCGAGGAGAGCTGGCCGACTGTGCCACGACACTATATCACGAGTGCGGCTATAATGCTCCACTGCAGGGGCGGGGATCGAGACCTGAAAGTTAGCTGTTAACTCTACCTCTCAGCCGTTTGGCGATTGACCACCCACACGCCAGCTAAGATAACACTGATACCGAGGAGTTCGATCACGCCGACTAACTCGTGCAGAATCAGCGCGGATAAGCCAATGGCGGCGACCGGTGTGAGGTTCCCCAGCACCGAGGCTCGCGACGGACCAACTCCCTTCACGCCGAAAAGCCAGGCCTGCTGCGCCACCGCTGTGGCAAATACCACCAGATAGCCGAGCGCCAGCCAATCGGACGTCGTGACCGACGCCAGGCCTGCATCCATGATTTTTCGATCGGTCCACAGCAGTGGGACTTGCAACACCGTCGCGACCAACAGCGTCGTCCAGTTGACGGTCAGCGCCGACACCCGCTCCATGATAGTCCGGCTGCCGATGCTGTACAGCGCCCAACTAAGCACACCAAGGAACACCAGGGTGCCGCCGAGCAACGGTTGCTCTCCGGCAGCCTGAAATCCCGCGACCGATACCAACCCGACACCGGCAAACGAAAGCAGGGCACCTAGCCAGACCGCGCGCAACGGCACGTCGCGAATCAACATCGCGGAGAGCAGCGTCGTCACGACCGGGCTAGCCCCAATGATGACACCACCCACAGCCCCGCTCACATAATTCAGTCCCATCAGAATCAGCAGATGATTGCCCAAGACGCCCAGGCCAAGCAGGCCCAGCAAGCGGGCGTCGGACCAGGTGATGTGGAAGGTGCCTCGCTCCTGCCACCACCAGGTTGCCAAGAGAATCATCAATCCGCCAATGTCGCGGAGGACCGAAGCCTCCACGGCGGAAAAGGACCCCAAGGCCATCTTCTGCGCCACGATCGAGCCGCCCCAGAGCACCGCCGCGAGCACGACCGACCCATAGGCCACTGTCGTAGTAGGGTGTGTCATGGGCATAGGACATATCGCCGTTTCCGATTACCGTCAAGGACTATATTCGCGATGCAGCTTCCACCTGAATCCCCGCAGCCATGGAGGACCAGAATTTGGTAACATAGCCCGGCGAGCGTTACTATGAATCGCCAAAATTGGATCGGATCAATCGTCCTCGTTATGTGTGTCCTCGTCCTGGGCTTCGGCCTAGCCACTTGGAAATACGAATCTCTCGAAGACGAGCAGACGGCGTCGACCAATCAGTCCGAGTTGATGGAGTCCGTCACCGTCGCCGTCGCACGCGCCATCGACCATCGCCACACCACGACGTCGATCGGAACAGTTCTCGCACTCCGTTCGGTGACGCTGAAGAACGAGCTGGCTGGAACGGTCCGCGACATTCGGCTCATCCCCGGGCAGATTGTGGAAGCCGGAACCTTATTGGTGGCTCTCGACGTCTCAGTTGAAGCAGCGGAACTCACGGCCCAAGAAGCCCAGGCTACACTGGCCAAGACCGTTCTTGAACGTCGACAGAACCTCCGCGAGGAGCTCGCCACGACACAGGAAGAAGTGGATCGGGCGCGCGCGGACCTGGATATCGCACAAGCCCAGATGGCCCGGATCAAAGCGATCATTGCAAAAAAGACGATCCGCGCTCCGTTCCAGGCCAAAGTGGGCATCACAGATGTCCATCCCGGCCAATACCTGGAGGAGGGCACACTCCTGACCACGCTGCAAGGCGTGGACAACGCCGTGCATATCGACTTCTCGCTCCCCCAACAGATCGCTGCGGGTTTGCACGTCGGCGAATCGGTTGAAGTCTACGCAACTCGCAATCCCACTGCGGTTATGGCGAAGATCGTCGCCCTCGATGCACGCGTTGATCCAACGACTCGAAACGCCATGGTGCGTGCCAGAATCGAGGGCACCCGTTACGCGCCGGTACCAGGATCCTCCGTCCGCGTCCGCATTCCTGTTGGCTCCATGCAAACAGTCGTGGCTATTCCGGTCAGTGCGTTACGCAAGGGACCTGGAGGGGACCAGGTGTTTGTGGTTGCACAAGACAAGGATGGCCGCGCCAGAGTACATGCCCGCCAGGTTGAAAGCGGGGCCATGCTCGCTGACGAAATCGTCATCCAATCTGGACTAACGGCCGGGGAACGGATCGCCGCCCTGGGTTCGTTCAAACTTCGCGACGGCATCCTCGTCACCATCACAGAGACGGCTGAACAAACACCAACAGACCAGCCCGCGATCGGAAGACCGTAATCAGAGCCATTATGCCCCCGGACACGACCCGCACATCGTTGACTGATTTGTTCATCAAGCATCCCGTGTTGGCAATCGTTGTCAACCTCGTCATCCTGCTCGCCGGGTGGCGAACCATGACATCCCTGCCGGTGCAACAGTATCCTCAGATCAAAAACTCGCTCGTCGTGATCACCACCATGTATTACGGTGCCGGCGCCGAAACCATTCGTGGATTCATCAGCACGCCGATCGAACGGGCAGTCGCCGCCATCAGCGGTGTCGACTACGTGGAATCGATCAGTCGGGCCGGGATCAGCACGGTGACCGTTCACCTAAAGCTCAACCATGACAGCACGGCGGCCCTAGCGGAAGTGACTGCCCGGCTCCAACAGGTCCGGTCGGAGCTACCGCCGGAAGCCGAACCCTCCGCCATCGACATCAAGCGAGCTGATCGGCCTTATGCCTCGTTCTATTTGAGCTTCAGTTCGACGGAACGAACCGTCCCTGCCGTCACCGATTGGCTGCTCCGTACGTTACAGCCCCGGCTCTCGACGCTCCCCGGTGTCCAACGAGTCACCTTCGAAGGGGAGCGCCAAATAGCGATGCGGATATGGATCGACCCCGATCGGCTTGCCTCGTTCAATCTCTCCCCTGGCGACATCCAGGGTGCGCTGCGACGGAACAATTATTTGGCGGCGGTCGGCCGTACCAAAGGCAATCTCGTCCAAGTCAATCTGCTCGCGAATACCGATCTCCGGTCAGCTGTCGAATTCGAGGAACTGATTGTGGCCGACCGTGGCGGCGCCATCGTGAGGCTCAAGGACGTCGCGTGGATCGAGCGGGAAGCTGAAGAAGCGACCCTGATTGCCAAGTACGATAAGACGGAAGGCGTCTATCTCGGTATCTGGACGGTGCCGGGTGTCAACGAAATCGACGCGGGCCACCGCCTGCGCGACGAGATCGAGCGAATCCGACCGACGCTACCGGGCGATATCGACATGAAGCTTGTCTGGGACAGCACGATGTTCATCCGGAACGCGCTGCGGGAAATCTCTAAGACGTTGGCAGAAACAATTTTGATCGTCGCGTTGGTGGTCTTCCTGTTCATGGGGTCGGTCCGCACGGCCCTCGTCCCGCTTGTCGCGATTCCGGTGTCACTGATCGGCGCGGCCCTCCTCATGGCCGCCTTCGGGTTCAGCCTCAATCTGCTGACCCTCCTCGCAATCGTGCTGTCGGTTGGGCTGGTCGTGGACGATGCCATCGTGGTGGTCGAAAACGTCGAGCGGCATGTGCGATTGGGGCAATCCCGCATCGAGGCGGCACTGGCCGCCGCCCGTGAACTGTTGGGCCCAATCACCGCCATGACTATTACCCTCGCGACCGTCTATGCTCCCATCGGATTCCAGGGGGGGCTTACTGGATCTTTATTCTGGGAATTTGCCATCACCCTGGCCGGCGCCGTGGTGCTGTCTGGACTCGTAGCGATTACTCTTTCGCCCGTCATGAGTTCGCGATTCGTGCCCCCACAGGGGAAAGAAAGCCGGTTGACCGCGTTTGTCAATCGACGGTTCGAGGAGGCGCGTGCGCTCTATGCCCGGTTGCTCAACGGTGCGCTTACGATGCCATGGGGATTCGTGATCGCCGCGCTCCTGATTGCGGTCGCTGCCTGGCCGCTGTATCACTTCTCGCGCCTGGAGCTGGCCCCGGTAGAGGACCAGAATCACATCAGCCTGTTTTTCGAAGCGTCACCGGACTCAACGGTCCATGCCACTAATCACCAGCACTTCCAAATCGTCAACGCGATCACCGCCATCCCCGAAACCGATTATACCTGGTCGCTCACAACGGCGTGGGGCGGCTTCGGCGGGATCGTCATGAAGGATTGGCATGACCGGGTTCGCTCGACCGAGGAGATCTATGACGACGTGTTCGGTGCAGTCTCGCAAGTACCCGGCCTTCGGGTGTTTCCGCGCCTGGATGCCCCGTTGCCGACTCCAGGCCAGTACGACGTGGAACTGATCCTCCAAAGCGAGGTGCCCGCGGAACAGATGCTCGACATGGTTGGGGCGGTGCTGGGGGCAGGCTGGCAGAGCGGGAAGTTCTTATATGTCGATACTGATCTGAAGATCGACCTGCCGCAGGCTCGTGTGGTGTTGGATCGTGAACGGCTCGCGGATTTGGGGCTCGATCTGGCCGGGGTCGGCCGCGAACTCGGCACGCTGCTCGGTGGGGGGTACGTCAACCGGTTCAACTACTTCGACCGCAGCTACAAGGTCATCCCGCAACTAGGTGACCGGGACCGTGCTACCGTCGATCCCCTGCTTGACCTCAAAATCAAGACGCCAAGTGGGCAGTTGGTGCCGATCTCGACCTTCACCCACATCGAAACGAGCACCGCGCCACGTTCGTTGAACCGCTTCCAGCAGCGCAACGCCGTCCGCATCTTCGGCGGCCTCAAACCAGGCGTGACGAAGGAAGGTGGTCTCCGCGTTCTCGAAGCCGCCGCAGTATCCGCCGGACCGCGTGTGATCATCGACTATGCCGGCGAATCGCGGCAATTGCGCCAGGAAGGTTCGGCGCTGACCGTCACACTCGGTTTCGCCATCGCTCTCATCTATTTGGTACTGGCTGCCCAATTCAAGAGTTTTCGTGATCCATTGATCGTGTTGCTCGGCTCGGTACCCTTGGCCGTCTCCGGTGCGCTCGTCGTCAGCTTTCTCGATCTCACGACGATCAATATCTATTCGCAAGTTGGTCTCATCACCCTCGTCGGATTGATCGCCAAGAACGGCATCCTCATCGTGGAGTTCGCAAACCAATTGCAAGCACGCGGGCGCTCACGGCTGGCGGCAATCCAAGAGGCGTCAATGACCCGGTTGCGACCGGTGCTAATGACGTCGACGGCCACCGTCTTCGGCCATCTGCCGTTAGTTCTCGCCATGGGCCCAGGAGCGGCTGCCCGTAACAGTATCGGAATGATGCTGATCACCGGCATGACGGTCGGCACCCTTTTTACCCTCTTTGTCGTGCCGGTGTTTTACTCGCTGATCGCCGCGCAACATCAACAGGATGAGTCGAGCACAATGCCGAAAGAGGTCGAAGCAAAGGGGTTGGTGACGGCTTAGCCCGCATGATTCATATACCATTCTGCTCCAACTCTGCGTTCCTTCCACCGGTTTGAAAAAGATCGCCACCCTGCGTACACTGGGACGCATCATACATCAGCAACGCGTCACGTGCGCGCGAATGATGGAGGAGGCCTGACTTGAAGACTCTTGCGACGTTGGAACCTCTCACGGCGAGACTGCTGGACATTCAGCGCATCAACAGCGCTACTTCCGTGCTGTCGTGGGATCAGGAGACCTATATGCCGGCCGGCGGAGGTGAAGCGCGGGCTGAACAAATTGCTGTGCTGCAGGGCATGGCCCATCAGAAACTGGTGTCCCCGGACATCGAGAAACTTCTGGCGCAATGGATCGACCCAGCTACGGGTGCGGCCTATGAGCAGACCGGTGACCTGTGGGACGAGCCGTCCCGTTCGCTGTTACGAGAGGTCTGGCGGGATTTCAACCGGGCCAAGAAGCTGCCCTCCGATTTCGTGGTCACGCTGAGTCGCGAATGTTCCCTCGCTCAACAAGTATGGGCTGAAGCCAAAGAGCAAAACCGGTTCGCCATGTTCCTCCCAAACCTTCGCACTGTGCTCTCCCTTAAACGCGAGGAAGCGCAATATCTCGAGTACAAGGATTCGCCCTACAATGCACTGCTGGATGTGTACGAGCCTGGGGCCACGATTGCCACCCTTCAGCCCGTCTTCTCCACACTCAAGGCCCGCCTCGTTCCCCTCTTGAAGAAGATCACCCAGAGCCGTGTTCGCATCGACGACGGAATCCTGCGCCAGTCCTACGATCACCACCAGCAGCTTGAATTCGGGCGGCTCGTGCTGATCGCCATGGGCTACGACTTCGAGCGCGGCCGGCTGGATCTCTCAGCCCATCCGTTTACGACATCGTTCCATCCGACCGACGTGCGTGTGACCACACGCATACACGAGCACGAACTCCAATCCTGCCTGTTCAGCTGTATCCATGAGGGTGGGCACGGGCTCTATGACCAAGGACTGGACCCACGCTACTACGGCACCCCGCTGGGCGATTCGGTCTCCCTCGGTATCCACGAGAGTCAGTCGCGCCTCTGGGAAAATTGTGTCGGCCGATCTCGCGCGTTTTGGCGTTTCTTTTATCCGATTCTTCAACAAACGTTTCATCACCAACTGCGCGTGGTCGATGTCGAACAGTTTTACGCCGCGGTCAATTGTGTGAAACCGTCATTCATCCGTGTCGAAGCGGATGAGCTGACCTATAACCTGCACATCATGCTGCGCTTCGAGATTGAGCGGGATCTCATCGAAGGCAAGACTCAGCCTGACGATCTGCCCGCAATCTGGAACCGGAAAATGGAGGACTACCTAGGCATCATCCCCACCACCGATGCGGCAGGTGTCTTGCAGGACGTCCATTGGTCGTGCGGCGCCTTTGGGTACTTCCCAACCTATACGCTAGGCAACCTTTACTCCGTGCAATTCTTCGAACAGGCCCAGCGTGAAATTCCCCACTTGGATGACGAAATCGCGGCAGGACAATTGCTGGTGCTGCGCCGCTGGCTGGAGCAGAAGATCCACCGCTGGGGCCGCATGTTCACACCAGATCATTTAGCGCAACGCGTCACCGGTGGAACAATCAGTCCCGACCCGTTTCTTGCCTATGTAGAAAAGAAATACGGCGAGATCTACCAAGTCTGACCGATCGGCACAAACTTGCCATCGTACCCCATCGCGGCGTTGAGCTTGGCCAACCATGGGGGGGGCAGCGTAAACTCGGCCTGCACCTCGATCCGGCCCGGCACGAGCAAGGTCGTGTGAAACACGATGTCCCGGATAGGAATTTTGAATTCAGGCTGCTGCGGGGTACTCAATTCGACGGCCTCGACGGAGCCGGTGATGGCCGAGATACTCTGCGGCCCATACGCCGCGACCACGGCATTCATGATCTCTTTCACTTTCTCATTGACCTCCTCTCCTTCAATCGCCGCCAGCAGGAGTGGGATAACGCCGTTTTGCGCTTGATCCGAGAGTGTGAAATTCTCGATTCGCCCTTTGCCCCGCAGCGACAGAAGGTCATTGTCGAGATCCTTGCTGAACGCGCCGTACGCGAACCGGAAAAATTCGAAATGGAACCCCTTGAAGCCTTTCCCGAACGTTTGGAGGGCGCAGAGAAAGCACAATTGCTGGAGCTTGACGTCGCTCGACAACCTGTGCGGCTCGGCCAGATGCAGGAGATAAAGCAGCAGGGCTCGATCGACGGTAATCTGATTCGGCGTTCGCATGTGTGTGTTGGATGGCTGACGGCACCAATGCACTATAAACAGACAGGGGAAAGATCGTCAAACCTGCCATGCCCATCGCCCATCGATCGCTCTTGACCCTCCGTTCCGTTTCGTCTTTAATGGGGCGTCTTACAAAACCGGTGATTATGTCGAAACATCAAAAAGAAATGGGCGTCTTGAAAGAGCACCTCGGGAAGCACCAACTCAAATACACCCGCCAGCGCGAGCTGATCCTTGACTCCTTTCTCAAGCAGGAGCACATCACGGCGGAAGAGATGTACCATCAGCTGGCGCGCAAGGATCCGCACTTGGGCTTGGCAACCATCTACCGAACACTCAACCTGTTTTGCGAAGCTGGCCTCGCTCAGGCCCGACACTTTGGGACACAGACCCAGTACGACAACATCTCTCACAAAGGCCATCATGACCACCTAATCTGCACCGACTGCGGCAAGATCGTGGAATTCGAAAATTGTGACATCGAACGCCTTCAAGAAGAAGTCGCCACGCGCAATGGTTTTACGATCAAGACTCATCGACTCGAACTGTACGGTCTCTGCGCTCGCTGCCGTCATTGACCCCTGCTTCTTGCTTCTGCTATTCTTTTTGAGACGGTTTATCAATTTCAAATCTGCAGAAAGGACTTGTCTTGTGCGACACGTCGCTGATTACTTGTCGTTACGCTCCACTGCCAGACACCGGTTGATCATTTTGTGCCTCTCACTCAGCTCCTTACTCACGGCTGCCTGGCTGGTGTTTCCCGAAACCGTCACAGCAGCGGACAAATTGACGGTCTACTCAGGGCGCGCGGAGCGGCTGATCAAGCCGGTCTTCGATGCCTTTACGGCCAAAACCGGCATCCAGATCGATCTGCTTTCCTCCGGCGCCACCGAACTGATCAATCGGCTGAAAGTCGAGGGCGACCGCAGTTCCGCCGATCTCCTGGTTACCAATGATGCCGGCAGTCTCGAGCTGGCCCGCACTGCTGGATTGTTCCGTCCCGTGAACGTGCCGGAGATCGATCACGCCATCCCGCCGCAATTTCGCGCAACGGATAACAGTTGGATCGGCTTGTCCGGACGCTTTTGGGTCATTGTCTATAACACCACGATGATCAAAGCCGGCCAAGTTTCCTCAATCCTCGATCTGGCCAACCCTGAATGGAAAGATAAGATCGCCGTCCCCAACGCCGGCAGCGAGTATTTGCAGGCTGGCGTCTCCGTCATTCGCGCGAGTATCGGTGACAAACGCACCACACCCTTTTTGCAAGGTCTTCGAGACAACGCCGGCACCCAGGTTTACCAAAAGACCTCTCAAATTGTAGAGGCAGTGGCCAAAGGCCAAGTCGCCCTGGGTGTCGTGAATCACTATTACATGTATCGGCACCTTGCGGCACAACCGACCGCGCCGCTCGCCATCGTGATGCCGGACCAAGAGGATGGCGGAATAGGGGCCATTATGAACGTCGCGGGGATCGGCATCCTCCAGCACAGTCCCCATGCCGGCAACGCCAAACTCCTCATTGAATTCCTCGCCTCCCCGGCGGGCCAGAAATTGTTCACGGAACTCGACAAGGAGTATCCGCTGCATCCTGAAGTGAAGGCCGACTCGGCGCTCGTTGAGCGCAAGAGCTTCCGCGCCGCAGCGATCCCATTGACCAAACTGGCCGAGTTGCGCGAACCGACGATGCAGCTGATCGAGCAGGTCGGCCTTCGGTAACCCACGAGCCTGCTTGTGACCACTGCACGACCCCATACCTCCAGCCCCCTTCAGCTAGTCTCGCTGGCCAGTGCCACGCTGATTGTTCTGCCGCTGGGCTATGTCACCGCGCTGGCCTTGTCGGCCGATCTCGCTGTGTGGCAGCGTCTGTGGGCCACACGCATCCCGGAATTGCTGCTCAATACCGTGTCACTGGCGGGAACTGTATCCCTGCTGACACTCGTGCTGGGGGTCTCCACCGCTTGGCTGATTACACGCTACGAGTTTCCCGGACGACGGGTGTGGGAGATCGCCCTCGTGCTGCCGCTGGCCATGCCGACGTACGTCCTGGCGTATATCTTCAACTATCTCTTGGGATTCGGCGGACCGGTGGAACAGCTCTGGCAATCGATTGCAGGCCCTCACGCAAGGATCTTCTCGCCGCAAAGCTTTTGGGGCGCCACCGTGGTGATGGCACTCGATACGTTTCCGTTTGTGTATCTCCTCACACGCAGCGCGCTCTTGAGCATGAATGTGTCGTTCGAGGAAGCGGCCAGGACCTGCGGCATTTCTCAGGCACAAACGATGTTCCGTGTGACCCTACCGTTGCTGCGTCCATCGATCGCGGCCGGCACCGCGCTGGTAATTCTCTATGTCGTCTCCGATTTCGGCGCCGTGTCTCTGCTCCGCTACCAAACATTAACCTATGCCGTGTACCAACAAATGACCGGCCGGTCCGACAATACCGCCGCAAGTATTCTGAGCATCCTCCTGGTAGCGCTCGCGCTGGTGTTCCTCTTGACGGAGCGGTGGTTCCGCCACAAAAGCCGGTTCTATCAAACAACGGGGCGCTATCGGACACCGCAGCGCATGTCCTGCGATTGGCTCACAACATCTTGGTTCACGGTCTATCTTTCCGCCGTTGTCGCCACCTCATTCGGCATTCCAGCCTATCTGCTCATCCAATGGAGCCTCACTCCAGAAGCGCAGGCCATTGTGGACACTCGGTTTTTCGGCTTTGTATGGAACAGTGCCGGACTCTCGACTCTCGCCGCCACCGCCGGTGTGACGATCGGCTTTCCGATGGCCTACCTTGCAAGCCGAAAGCCAACGTGGCTGAATCTCGGCTGTCTGCAGGCCGCCTATGCCGGCTACGTACTGCCGGGACCCGTGGCCGCGCTGGCAGTCCTGGTCTTCGTGCTCAATCTCACGCCATTCATGTACGGCACCGCCATCGTGCTCGTCATCGCCTATGTGTTGCACTTTCTACCGGCCGGGCTGCAATCGCTTGAGCCGGCACTGCAACAGATCACCCCCAACCTGGAAGAAGCGGCCCGCACGCTGGGAGTCGGCGTCCGAGACACCTGGCGCCGTGTGACACTTCCGCTGATCCGCAACGGATTCATCGCCGCCTGGGTCCTGATGTTCCTACAGACCATGAAAGAACTGCCGGCCACGTTGCTGCTGCGCCCAGTGGGTTTCGACACCCTGGCAGTTCGCGTCTGGTTGGAAGCCAGCGAGGAATATTATCAACTGGCGGCGCCGCCTGCGCTGTTGATCGTGCTTGTGGGCCTCCCAGCGCTGGTACTGCTCCTTTCACGTGGCTGGCGCTCAACATAGGTTTGACAATGGCTCCTGATTCACAGTCACCCCGTGCGAAAACTGAGCGGCTCGGCAGCCAAGCCGACTTGTATGCACCAGCGTCTCCGATCTTGGAGCTGCGATCCGTCTCCTGTGCCTATGAACCAACCCGATCGGCTGTGCGCGATATCTCCCTCTCAGCACGGGAGGGTGAAATCCTCTGCTTGCTCGGACCGTCGGGCTGCGGCAAGACAACCATTCTTCGAGCCATTGCTGGCTTTGAGCCGGTACGGTCGGGGGAAATCTTTCTATCGGACCGCTTGGTATCTTCATCCTCCGACACTATTCCGACGGAGGAACGGCAAATCGGTATGGTCTTTCAAGAATATGCGCTCTTCCCCCATCTGCGCGCCGCCGACAACATCGCCTTTGGTCTCGGCCACCTCGCTCGGCCTGAACGCGAGCGGCGGATTCAAGAAATGTTGCGACTCACCGGCTTGGAAGGGTTGAACCGCCGCTATCCGCACGAACTGTCCGGGGGACAGCAGCAGCGTGTGGCGCTTGCGCGAGCCTTGGCGCAGAATCCGGTCGTGTTACTCCTGGACGAGCCCTTCAGCAATCTCGACCCCGATATGGCTAGGCGGATGCGACAGGATCTCCTCGCCTTGTTGCGCCGGATGAAGACCACGGCCATCCTCGTTACCCACGATCATGACGAAGCCTTCGCCATGGCCGACCGGATCGCCGTGCTGAACCACGGAGTATTGGAACAACTGGACAGACCCGAGATGATTTACCATCTTCCCGCCACGCCCTTCGTCGCGGATTTTGTCGGGCAAGCCGACTTCGTCACTGGCCGCATCCAGCACGGTCTTGCCCACACCGAATTGGGAGAGTTTCCCAATACCCTTGGCAGTGCCGAGGGAACCTCCGTTGTCGTCATGATCCGCCCCGACGACGTACACCTCATACCAAACACGTCGGCCGAACCACGGATCGTCGCGCGACAGTTCAGAGGGTCGGAAAATCTGTATGCCGTCCGGCTCGGTTCCGGCCAGATCATCCACAGCAGTGCAAGTTCAACCAGCGTGTATTCAGAAGGGACAGCTGTTGAGATACGGGTCGCAGCAATGCACACAGTGCTGTTCGCAGCCGATTCGATCTCCCCTCATACAGACGGCCCCACAGGCCATTCAGCCTCTCGCGCCGGAGCAGGATCGGATTGAATTTTCCCGTTGACACAGTCGGCCATATAATGGTAATGAGAAGTATTATCAATTTTGAGACAATGGAGTCTGGTCATGGATGCTCTGAAAGATATGATTGATTATGGGGTCATCGGGCTGTTGCTGGCGCTCAGTGTATGGGCAGTAGCCATCGCCGTCGAGCGATGGCAATTTTATCGACGCATCGATCCCGCTCATTACCCTAACAAGCAGCTCTTCGAGATTGCCCTGACCAAACGGCTGGTGGTGATCGGAACTGTCGCGGCCAATGCTCCGTACATCGGACTCTTAGGTACGGTTCTCGGCATCATGCTAACCTTCCACACCATGGGAACCTCCAAAACGATTGCTGTCAGTTCCATCATGGTTGGGCTGAGCCTGGCGCTCAAGGCGACGGCTGTGGGTCTGCTCGTGGCTATTCCCTGCGTCGTCATGAACAACGCGCTCCAGCGACGTATCACCGAACTTCTAACGCTGTACCAGGCGCACCACCAACATGAATCGTGAGCTGAACCAAATCAACGTCATCCCCCTGGTTGATGTCATGTTAGTCCTGTTGGTGATCGTCCTCACGACGGCCACCTTCATCAGCACCGGCCAGATCCCCGTTGACTTGGCCAAATCCACAGAAGCCGGAGATCGCAAAGATGTACCGGTCATCATTACGCTAACGGCGGAAGGGCAGCTGTATCTGAACGACTCAGCCGTGCCGGAAAACGGGTTGCGGATCGTGCTCGAACCACATCCCCGAGAATCACTGGTCGTCGTCCGTGCCGACAAGGTCACGGTCTTGGAACGATTCGTCCAGGTGGTCGATGAAGTGCGTGGTCTTGGCTTCGGACAAGTCAGTTTGGAAGTGGTGAAATCGTGACGACTCTTTCTCGTAACTGTCCAGATGCCGCATACCGACACAAGCAGGGCTGGATCTACTCCGTGCTATTTCATGCGATGACGGGAACCAGCGCCTTCGCGCTGGCATCGAGCTTGACACCGTCGTTTGAGCCGGACTCCTTCAGGTGGAATGTCGCGCTAGTGCAATCTCACGCCCCTCAACCAGCAACACCCCTTGTCCCGGAGACCAAGCCGCAACTCAGACAGATTCAGCCAGTCGTGAAGCCCGTTCAGCGGCAGGTCGTGCCACCGGTTGAAGACATCACCCTGGTCAATCGCACGGCGACAACCATAATCCCTCAGACCGTTCAACGCGAGAAAGTCAGTGAGCCGATTGTGCCGCAGGATAAGATCATTCCGGAATCACAGCCGGCCGAAACCAAGATCGCCTCGATACAAGAACCAATCACGCCTCCCGTCCTGGAGCCAGTCGCAGACCTGGTACCTCAGCAAGCCGCTTCTGAGCCGGCAGCCGTGGTGCACACGGCCCCTGTAATCAAGGCCGACTATGGGTGGCTGATGAAGTCGTTGTTAGGCCGGATCGACGAGCTTAAAAACTATCCGCACATGGCGCGCATGAACCACTGGGAAGGCAAGGTCGTGCTTCGGGCCGTCATCAAGGATGACGGCCAAGTGCTTATGGTCGATGTGCAGGAAAGCTCAGGCCGTTCCATACTCGACAACGATGCAATGGAAACGCTTCGCAAGGCCTCGCCGTTGAAACTGGAGCAGCCCCTGGGAAAGCCTCAGGTGGCGATCTTGATGCCGATCAGCTATTCGCTTCGATAGATGTGTATGAGGAAGTTAGTGCCGTGCTAAATCGACCTCGCCCGCATCCGCCTCTTAGCTCCCCATAGCTGGAGCTCGTTTCTCAACCGTAGCGGCCATCAGAGGAGCCCCTACAGAAAGGTAAAAGTGATGTCTGGATATTGGTTTTTGATAATGAGAATGAGAACTAACTTTATATCGTGCATGCTGGCCACCATATTCGCAATGACGGCTCCCAATACGGCAACCGCCGAAGAACCTGCGGCCGCGAAAAAGACTCCGGCTTCGGAGATATCCGCTACGTCAACGCAAGAACCGTCCGATGCACAGACACCGGCGGAGTCGACGGCCGAACAAAAGACGCTGAAAATCCCATTAACGGAAGTCATCGGTACTGCGGCAAACGCGTTGGACCATGTCCCAGGATCGGGGAAGGTCGTGACCAGCGAGAGCATCGAGCAGAACCATCGACTGACGATCAATGAAGCGTTGCGTGAGGTTCCGGGTGTTCATGTCCGGGACGAGGACGGCTTGGGCATCAGGCCCAATATCGGTATTCGTGGTCTGGACCCGACGCGCAGTAGAAAAGTACACATTATGGAGGACGGCGTGCCGATCATGCTGATGCCCTACGGCGATCCATCCTCGTACTATTTCCCGCCGATCTTCCGGTTTGATCGCATCGAAGTGCTCAAGGGCAGTGGGCAACTCCTCTATGGTCCGCAGACCATCGGCGGCGTAATGAACTTTATTACGCGCATGCCGTCGACCACCCCAGAAGGCCACTTTCAGGTCTGGGGCGGTAACTTGAACTACCTCAATACGCATTTCGATTACGGTGGCACGTGGGGGAAGAGCGGGTACTTGATCGATTACACCCATTCGCAAATGGATACTCCCCGATTCACCAACATCCGCGCGAAGATCGATGACCTGACGTTCAAAACTGTCCAGGAACTGAGCGACCGGACCCAGATTACGGGGAAATTTAACTATTACCGTGAGAACTCAGGGATCGGGTACCAAGGCTTGACGCAAGCCGAATGGGCTACCCGCGGCGAAGAGAGGCAGACATCTTTCATCAACGACAATTTCGATTTCATGCGGCTCGGTTACCATGTGGCAGTCAACCACATGTTCACCGCAAATCTCACCTCGACCACGAACCTCTTTGGCCACTACATCTCTCGGGATTGGTCGAGACAAAGCACGCTTGATGCTGTCTCATTCGGCAGTAATGCCCTCCCGGCGGCCACTGTCGCGGCGGAGCCTGCCAACACACGATACACCAACGAGCGCGAATATTGGGTCTGGGGGATCGAGCCCCGATTCCACTACATACATTCATTGCTCGGCATTAAGGCCGAAGCAGACTTTGGTGCCCGCTACATGTTTGAACAATCAGACCGGAAACAGCTCCGCAATCTGGTCTCTGGCATAGGATCTCCCTCTAGTTGTGCTGGAGTTATTGGTGGAACGCCGTCCAATAACAGTTGTGTCGGCGAGAACAATAAACGAACTACCAATGCCTATGCCTTCTTCGCTCAGGAACGGTTGTTCCTCGGGCCATTCACCTTGACACCTGGATTCCGGGTCGAACATATCAGTTACGATCAAGACAATAGACTCGCAAGTGTCAACAATGGAACCGGCGCCTATGCAAAGACCACCTTCACGAAGGTGTTGCCGGGGGCCGGTATTACCTATTCGCCTCTCAAAGATCATACACTCTTCTTTGGCGCGCATCGCGGGATGTCGCCGCCGCAGGTTTCTGATGCGATCTCCCTTACTACAAACCAGCCCGCCGATCTCGGCCCAGAATTGAGTTGGACCTACGAATTGGGGGCAAGAGGTAATCTCACGCCGTGGGCTGGTTATGCGATCACCGGCTTCCAAATGGACTTCGACAATCAGATCATCTCGCAATCAGTGGCGGGCGGTACCGGCGCGACGTTGACGAGCGCCGGCAGAACACAACATCGCGGGGCCGAAGTCGCCCTGAGGATCGATGCGCTGGATGCTGTGACCGACCGAAACGATCAGGAAGATGTCACGCTCGATTTCAACTATACCTGGGTAGCCCAGGCAGATTTCAAGGAAACACGAAACAGTTCTCTCTCCGCTTCCGCACTACTATCAGGAGAGGCGACTACATTGAGTGTCAGTGGAAACCGTCTCCCTTACTCTCCGGAACATTTGATCACCGCTGGAATCGGCTATGCCAACCGGGGCTTCAGTTTTGGTCCATTCAACGCCCGGATAGAAACCCAGTGCATCAGCGATCAATTCGCGGATGACCGGAACACTGTCATTCCCACGCCCAGCGGACAGCGTGGCCTCATCAGAGGCTGGTGCATGCTCAACGCGTCGATCAATCAGCATGTGAAGAAGATCCATACGACCTTCTTCTTCACGGGCAAGAATATGTTGGACCATGACGTCATCATGGACCGGTCACGCGGTATCTATCCCGGCCTGCCAGCTCTCTGGCAAGCTGGAGCCAAGTGGACGTTCTAACGTAACCTGCTGGACGGACGGTTCAAAGATTGTCCACCTGCCGAGAAAATTCACCATGAAACAGCATCACGCCGATTCCATCGCGCACATGGAACGGTCACCGGAACAAGTACGATGCTTATGCAGGCAACTTCATGCCCGTATGGTCGACACGGGCATCGAGCTGAAGTGCAACCGGTGCCGGCACCTCGTCACGATTTTGTTTTCACGCATCGCCGGCTTTCCGGACAAACTGATGAACTGACTGATCGTTCATTGACAGCAGCGGCCAGAGGGTGACACCCAGAGCCCAGGATCACATCGATGGTCCCGGGCTTTTTATTGTCGTGGAGGGATGCCATGCACACGAATGTCACGGAACATATCGAGCCGGCGCTCCTGACCATTTAAGGGATGCTCGGCAAAATCGACCACCTTCATCTGCCGGCTACGTCACGCCACTGGGTATCCCCATGGCCTCAGAGGAGCATTCATTCCATTGAGCGCCAGAATTCTGGCCGTAGCCGACGCGTTTGAGGCAATTCAGGTTCCCAATGTGCTGGATCGAGTTCTCCGTGACCACATTACGCTCAGAATCCTGCCTGTCGCGTCAGGAACACAATTAGGCCCGACTGTCGTGACTACACTCTCAGCCGCGATGACCGAGTCCCGTGCTGAAGAGCTCAGCTCTGCCAATTGGCGGCGAGAATGTCCTGGAACTGCGTCTGATGTTGGGGGAAGCCCACTCCTCCGGCCAGATCGTCCGAGCCCGCAGGACAAGATCTTCTAATCTTACGCCCGAGACGCAATCGAAGGTACGTTACACGGAGGCGATGTCGACGCGGCTGGCCTCGATGACCCAATCGCCCGTACGGTGAGGGGCAATCCCAACCCCACTATCAACGGCACCTGCCACAACGTCTTCTAGCAAGGCACCCTCACGGTGACAGTGCTGTTTCGGAAAAACACGAGAGCTCGGCAGGTGATCCCCACCGAGCCCTATTTCGCAACCTTCTTGCTATGACTACTTTTTGATCTGCATCGCCAGGTAGTTTTCGAGCCCGGTCTGTTTAATCGTCCGCAGTTGCGTTTCAAACCAATCGATGTGTTCTTCGGTATCGATGATCATGTGCTCAAAAATATGCCTGGTCGTGAAATCCCCCACCCTGGCACAGTGCGTAATGGCCTTCCGAAGCAACTCTGCGTCCTCCCGCTCAAATTCCAGATCCGCAGTGATCAGCGCCGCCACATCGCTCCCATGCGCGACGGCATCCAGATGTTCGACGTCTGGCGTCCCATCCAGATAGAGCACATGGTCCATCAAGCCGGAGGAATGGCCGACTTCTTCGCTGGCCAGATGGCTGAAATGCTCATGCAGCCGGCTATAGCCCCAATTTTTGCACAAGGCCGCATGCAGCAAGTATTGATGCACCGCCGTCAACTCCGCACGCAACACCTGATTGAGCAATTCGAGCACGCCGTCTTTGGCTTTCATCATTCCCTCACGATTCTTTCTTGATCTGCTCGGCCAGATAGTTTTCCAGGCCGACCTGCTTGATTGTTTCCTGCTGGACTTCAATCCAATCGATATGCGCATCGACGTCTTTCGCCATATCTTCGAACATATGGCGCGTAGTGAAATCCATGACTTTCGTACAGTGAGCAATCCCTTCGCTCAGGAGTACCAGCATTTCCTGCTCGGCCTTGAGATCCAGCTTCAATTGTTCCGACACTGTCTCGCCAACATGGACGGCGTTCATCCGCTGCACGTTCGGGACACCTTCGAGATAGAGGATATGGCCGATGATGTCATCGGCGTCCTTCATCTCATCGATGCTGCGCTCGCGAACCTTGTGGTACAGCCGTTCATAGCCCCAATTCTCACACATCTTCGCGTGAACGAAATATTGGTTGATGGCGGTGAGATCCGCCGTCAAGACCTTGTTCAGGATATTGACCACACCTTCTTTGGCCTTCATGCTTCGCCTCCTTGCATCAAGTAAATTCCCATTCTGCGTATCCTCCTCTTATCGGTTTTACACGACGATACAAGCGTATTATATTATCGCACTTTCGCCTCCCGTCAACCTGTTCAACTCCACGGTGATGATCCTGCTTCTCAGAGTCGCCGAGAACGATTGTCAATTCTGATTCGCACGGTACCCCGCACTCTTGCAACGTGCCGTTCCGGAGTGGTAAATTTCTTTGCGTCGCATGGTCGAACAGTCCTGGTCTCACAGTCGTTGTGCGGACAGGGATCTGATTTCGGGGTTATGCCCCCAAAAGATTTGTTTGTCAGGAGCATTGCGGCCACGCTCCTAGGTAGAGCCATGATCCAACACCTCGTTCAAAGAGCCGCTATCCTCTGCCTTTTGATCGGTGGATTTTTCCCGGCGTCAGCACTGGCCCATGGCAATGTGACGCTTGAGGAAGACACGTGTATGCGCCGCATTGGCGGCAACATGGTCCATTTCAGCGCGTACCAGCCACAACATGAGCCCAAAGCACAATATTGCACGGAAATCCCCGAAGACGGTGACACGTTTTTGGTCGTCGACCTTGTCGATCAGAGCCTGCGGAATTTGCCGTTGGGGGTGCGAATCGTCAAGGGACAGGGCGCAGGCGGGAAGGATGAGGAAGATCAGACGGTTGCCTACTGGAAACCGGCTTCTCACCCGGACGGCGTGGTTCGTGGCGAAGCCAAGCTGGAGAAGGGGGTCTACCGATTGATCATCACCGCGGAGGGCTTGAGCCCTTCGTCCTATCTATTGCGGGTCCAGCAAGTTGACTATTCGAAGTTTGGCCGCAAGGCGGTTGGGCCGATCATGGTCCTGTTGGTATTGGCTTTAATTGGATATGAACTTTCAAAAGGTGGGCGAATACGCCGGTGGCTTGACTCCCGCCGCACCGCACCATAACTCTACTCGATCGTTATTCTTACAACGTGATGGGATAGGATCAAACCACGCACATGCATACTCATCATTTCTGTCATTTTTTAACAAGAGGATTGTCATGACGTCTTTCCTTCGCGGGGCACTCAGCACCGGATGCGCACTCATTCTCAGCGGAACGCTCGTGGTCACACAGGCCCACGCCCACGGCGGTCTTTCGATGGCCGAAGATATGTGCAAACTCACGGTCGGGCCGTACATGATGCACTTCACGGGGTATCAACCTGCCAACACGCAACAGAAACAATTCTGCGAAGACATTCCGGGCACCGGCCAGACGATCGTCGTCCTTGACTATATTGAGCAGGAGCTTCGCTCGCTTCCGACCGAGATTCGGGTCATCAAGGATACCGGCGCCGAACAAAACCTTGACGCTGTGACGGTTCTGCACCTGCCGGCCAAAGTGTACCCCAGCGGTTCAATTGATTTCACGCACACCTTCGCGGAGCCTGGCAAATTCGTCGGCATGGTGATCGTGGGGGAGAAAGGGGAACATGTCTCTCGCTTTCCGTTCTCCGTCGGAGATCCCAAGGTTTTTTCCAAAGTCTTGAACATTTATATGGTTCCGGTTGTCGCGCTCGCCGTCGTCGGGGTAATTTATCTGATGACACGCACCCGCAGGAAAACACCGGAAGCGATGCCATCCTAGGCCGTGCGCTATTCACGATTTGCATGCCCGTTGCGTAGCGATAGGCATGCGCAGAGTATAGAGAAGTGAGGAACTCATGATGTCTATTCAATCTCTGATTCGTGCTGCCATTTGCTTGGTCGTGCTCGCCCTCGGCGCTCCGTTGACGGCACAGGCCCAGCACGGGCACGAGCTGGCGACGGATACCTGCGTACTCCATGTCGGCCCGTATAAAATGTACTTTAACGGTTACCAACCTGAAGCGTTCCACGACCAACAGTTCTGCCAGGAAATTCCTGGCATCGGACATACGGTCTTGGTGTTCGACTTTGTCGAGCATGAGCTCCGCTCCATGCCGGTCGAAGTGCGGATTATCCAAGACACCGGCTCGGAAGCCGACCTCGAATCCGTCACCGTCGTGCACTTTCCCGCCAAGATTTATCCGACCGGTTCCATCGATGTGAGATTCAACTTCGACCAGCCTGGCAAGTTCGTCGGGTTGGTGTCGATCGGGGACAAGCAGGAGCACCTGTCCCGACTTCGGTTTTCGATTGGTGAAACGGGAGCCGTGTCGCACTTGCGCCACTACCTCATGATTATCGTACCGCTCGCTGTAGTCATCGGCGTGGCGGTATTCTATGGGCTTCGCGATCGGCGTAAACCTTCCGTCGCAACGGTTTCTTCGTAGACATGGCCGACCGGCGCGCGAAGTCCCTGCGCCGGAATAGTCGTCCGTACATGACCGGGCACAGTTTTCCGCGCACGGTCTGGCATGAGGAGATGAGAGGATGAAGCCATCGAGGGTTCGTACGTTCCTGCGGAGTCTGCTGGCCGCAGCAGCCGTGATGACCGCGCTGGGTGCCGCTCCTCCGCCGGCGCTGGCTCATTCCATGCTGGTGAAAGCGGAGCCTCCGCGGCGCGCCGTCCTGGCGAAAGCGCCTAGGCAAGTGCGGCTGTGGTTCAATGAGGACATCGAAGGCGATTACGCCTCACTAACGGTGCTCAATGCTGACAAACATCCTGTTACAGAGGTCAAACCAACACTCGTATTGGATGACCCGAAATCCATTATTCTCTCGCTGCCGAAATTGGCGCCCGGCAAATACTCCGTTAAGTTTCGGGTGCTCTCGGTCGACGGCCACGTGGTTGATTCCTCCTTTGACTTTACAGTGAAGGGCAATGTGCAAGGAAAATGATCGAGGTCGCCGGGGTACTGTTCCGTTTCCTCCAACTCGCCTCTAACATGATTCTGATCGGCGGATGTATCTTCCTGACCTTCGCCGAGAGAAAGAGTCTTTCGTCCGATAATCCCTACCTGATCAGATTGAGACAGGCACTCCCCTGGCTGGCCATGACGCTTCTGCTTGGCTTACTGGGACTGCTGGCCACCACGACAGCCCAAGCGACAGGCGTTTCCGAAAACTTCTGGCACCCCGGAGCCTGGTTGGACTTTCTCCACAAGACCAGAATCGGCTTCATTTGGACTCTGCGCGAAACCAGCGCGCTTGTGGTGTATGGACTCACCTGGTTTGCGCGCGCATCGCCGGGTGCGGCGTGGCGGTACATGGTCTGCGCAGTCGCCGCTTCGCTGACGCTTGCGATCGGTTCGTTTGCCAGCCACCCGGCGGCTGAAGAACAGTCGCTCGTCACAATCCTCCCCTATGCACTGCATCTCATTGGAGCAAGCGTGTGGTTCGGCGGGTTACTCGGTGTACTTGCCGTCCTCATTCACGCTGCCTACACACATCCGCAAGGCTCAATGGAGCGGTCCGGTATCACCATCTTGAAGCAGTTTTCATCCATCGCACTGCCGTTGATGATCGGCATCGTAGCCACCGGTCTCGTGGTCGCCGATCGAATGGTGGGCGCTAATTACGCTGCATTGTTCGCCACAACGTATGGGTGGCTGCTGAATACAAAACTGACCCTGCTGGCCGTCATCCTGTCGATCGCCGGACGCGCACACTTCGTGTGGCTCCCATCGCTCGAACACACGGAGAACCTGACTCCTCTGGTTTCGGATCATCTGCGAAAAAAATTGACGATCGAATTTTTGCTGGCGGTACTGCTTGTCGTCGTCGCCACCTTGCTGGCGAACGCCGTGCCCGCTAAGCATGAAATCATCGATCACTGGCCGTACCCATTCCGATTTTCGATCGATGCCACGTGGGGCGACTGGCTGGTGCAAACGGTCGTCTGCATCGGCGTCGCCCTGCTGATTCTCACTGGAACGATGATCGTGCTCGGCCGCACCAGGCAGTGGGGGGCGTTGCGGCGCATCGTCATTCCTGCCTTCTTGGGCCTCTTGGGAATGGCCTCGACCTTTTATCCCATCGCCGTGCAGTCATACTCTGAGACGTACCGGAAAACTCCTGTGCCGTTTGACGCCATTTCCATCGCCAACGGCGCCGACCTTTTTGCCGCGAATTGCATCCCCTGTCACGGTCCTCAAGCCAAGGGTAATGGCGTGCTCGCCAAGACCCTGCCGAAACAGCCCATCGACCTCCTGACAGAACCCCATACCGCCATGCATACCGCCGGCGATTTTTTCCATTGGCTGACCTATGGCCGATTCAATGGCATCATGCCGGCCTTCGGCGAGAAACTCTCCGAAGAAGAACGGTGGGACTTGCTGAACTTTCTCCATGCCAACGCCCGCGGCTATCAAGCGCGCATCATCAACTCCCGTATTCTTCCTGAACAACCATATATGGTTTCTCCCAATTTCTCCTATTCGGCGCAAGACGGATCTAGCGGGACCCTGAAAGACTTTCGAGGCACCCAATCAGTCCTGCTGGTGCTCTTTTCTTGGCCGGAGTCGAAAGAGCGACTTGCACAACTCCAGACGGCCTCTTCGGTGATCAGCGGCACCAATACAGCGGTCTTAGCTGTACCCATCAATGCCCTCAGTTCTCATGACATAGAGGCCCTGTCGGCTTATCTCCCGCTCCCGATCGTAACCCAAGGGGCAAATGAAATTACCCGTAGCTATGCCCTATTCCGGCGGACGATCACCAGACCCGATTTATTCGGCAACGGGACCTTGCCCGCACACATGGAATTTCTCTTCGACCGATTCGGCTTTTTGCGGGCTCGCTGGATTCCTGAAGGGGAGAGTCCCGGATGGACGGATCTCAGCCTCTTGCAACAACAAATCCAGCAACTCAATCGAGAAGGAGAGATTTTGCCTCCTCCGGATGACCACGTTCACTAGACAAATCTGCGAATTTCGAGTAGCCCTTGCTTGACCGAACTTTCTCTTGCATTTTAATTACTTAATACTTATCCAAAACACTTGGTATTCTCCATCTGCAAGCGGACCTATGCGTCAGTTTGTCCCCCCTTCGAACCTGACTCTTCTGATGATATTTTACTATTAGAAACCCCGATATTTCCCTTGACTCATAGCGGAGCTTTGTCGGATACTTCGGGCCGGTGAAGAGGGACAATCTTCACATGTTTTTATATGAAATGGGTAAGGCATTGCACAGCATACGTTTTTCCTGAGTAGAGAGTCGTCGTAGTCATACTATAACTAACCGAAGGAGGTAGGAACATGGCTGGAGACAGTTCGGGAAGGGGATATGACATTTCGCAGTGGTACGATTCTCGGCCGGTGAAGATTGGGTGGTTGGCGATGCTGGGGATCGGGGTATTCTGGGTGCTCTACCAGCGGGCGTTCGGGTATTCGCACGGGCTGGATTC
>VGXB01000010.1 GCA_016873515.1 Nitrospira sp. | reverse complement strand
CCTCTTGGTCCGTCGCGGCAAGTTTAAGCGCAGCGGGCAATCCTCGCGCCACCGCCGGTTGTGATTTCAGGAATGCCTGTCGAGTCGGAGCCGATCACAACACTTCCCGCAGCCCCAACGACGCTGGGCTGCGACGAGGGTCGTCACCGCTGCGATCACTGGAGCATCGTGCCGGGCTCAGTTCCTGAGAGGCCGGGAATATGTCGCCCAGCCGAGCCCCCCGTGTAGCAGGCCCGCTGAACCAGAAGGCCGTTCACTATAACCAGGTGCGTCACGACCTCCCGTCGCTCAACAGGCCCTAGAGTTTTTTTGCGAGGACATCCTTCAGCGCGGCGTTCTTCAGCGACAGCTCCTCATACATCCGCTTCAGGCGACTGTTCCCGTATTCCAATTCCTTCAACCGCTTCACATCGGAGGCCTCCAGCCCCTCTCCATACTGAGCTTTCCACTTGTCGTACGTCGCGGAACTAATGCCGTAGTGCCGCCAGAGCTTGTTGACGGGCCAACCGGCGTCGGCCACTTGTAGGATCGAGCCAATTTGAGTCTCGGCGAATTTCGATTGACGTAGGGAAACCTCCTGGCTAGGGTGGCTATTGTGCCAGAAAGTTCTCCTTATGCCTGTCTCGATCTACGGGGAGCTTACGTAAAACGGCGTTATTGAGAAATGAGGATAGGAAGAAGCACGAGAGCAACGTCATGCATAAAGTGACGGTTCGGATTTTCATGCCCAGGCGAATACGCACAGGCCATGCCAGGTACCGTTCGATTGACAATGACGAAAATGGCGTGCTGGAATAACCGCAAGAAGAGCGTATGGCCAATGGCGTATGGCTTATGGCAGAAACGAAGAAGGCTGAGTTGCTTTCGATCTGTTTGGACTATCAGCTCTACGCTCTTCGTAGGAAGCTTATGGAGGTTTAGCTCATGGATATGATGGGACGAGTGGGGCTGGTCGAGATTCCTGTCTTGATCGCTCCCGATCAGAAAGCCTGGATGGATCGCATGATCAAGGAAGGAAAGATCGCGATTCCTCCAGGCGGCACCCTGGAAAAAGGTTCGCTCTATTCGATGTTTATCCGCATGTTGCTCCACAATGCCATGGAGGAACAGAAGCGGCAGGAGGCAATGGAAGCGGATGACGAGGACGATGAATAGCAGAAGAGCTGATGGCGAATAGCGTACGGTTTATGGACGAGACTGGGGCAGTTAAACAAGCTGATTGTAAAATGGTACAGATCGACTGGTAATCGGTGTCGAAACCGATACGGCTGTATCTTCCTGGTCGCGTCTTGTCCGTCGGCTCTTCTTGCTATCAGCTATACGCTATAAGCTCTTAAAAGCCTTGTGTGCTGCCTTGATGGTTTTCTCGATGTCCGCTGAGGTATGGGTGGTGGAGAGAAAGGCTGCTTCGAACTGAGATGGAGCAAGGTAGACGCCCTGTTCTAGCATGTAATGAAAGAATTGGCCGTAACGCTTCGTGTCCGATTTTTTCGCCGTATTCCAATCGACAACAGGTCCTGACGTAAAGAACGTGGTGAGCATCGATCCGACCCGCGTCTGGGTTACGGGGATGCCCGCTTTCCTGGCCGCTTCACCGATCCCTTTTGCCAGCGCGGCTGATTTTTCTTCCAGCTTCTTGTAGATTCCACGCGCGTTCAACTGTTTGAGTGTGGCTAATCCCGCAGTCACTGCCAGCGGATTTCCAGATAATGTTCCGGCTTGATAGACCGGTCCCGAGGGAGCGATAAGATCCATGATCTCTTTGCGGCCTCCGTAGGCGCCTACCGGCAATCCGCCGCCGATGATTTTCCCCAACACGGTGAGGTCTGGCTTGATCCCATACAAGGCCTGCGCGCCTCCGTAGTGCACGCGAAAGCCGGAGATCACTTCGTCGAAAATCAACACGATACCGTTGTCGGCGGTCGCCTGCCGAAGCGCCGCTAGAAAACTGGGGTCGGGAGGAACGACGCCCATATTGCCCGCGATGGGTTCGAGGATGACGCAGGCAAGCCTTTCCCGGTGTTCTTTGATGAGCTGCTGGAGGGCGCGAATGTCGTTATAGGTAGCCGTCAGAGTATGTTTGGCAAAGTCATTCGGGACGCCTGGTGAATCGGGGATTCCGAGCGTCGCCAATCCGGAGCCAGCTTTCGCTAGCAGATAGTCACTGTGGCCGTGATAGCAGCCCTCGAATTTCAGGATAGTGTCCCGTTTGGTAAATCCGCGCGCCACGCGAATGGCGCTCATCACGGCTTCTGTTCCAGAACTGACGAGCCGGATCTTTTGCATGGAGGGGAAGGCGTGACAGATCTCCTTCCCCAGCATGACCTCCAGCTCGGTCGGAGCACCGTAACTGGTTCCGTTGCCAGCAGCCTTTTTGATAGCGCTGATCACTGAAGTCGGCGCATGTCCGAGAATCATCGGACCCCAGGACAGGACGTAGTCGAGATAGCTGTTGCCATCGACATCGTACAACCGCGGGCCCTTCGCTCGTTTAATAAAACGCGGTTGTCCACCAACGGATCGAAACGCTCGGACGGGGCTGTTCACACCGCCGGGAATCAGCTGTTGGGCTTCGGAGAAGAGCTTGGCGGATCGAGACGTGTTCATAACGGAGGCGCACCCTATCATGTTGGGAAAGAGGCGGTCAAGAAAACCATGGTGAAAAGCCACCGGATCGTCATTAGATAAATACAAGAGATACAGCTGACGAAGATACACCTGGTGACACAGCGCCTCACCCGCGACATTTTTTGCGTCGAGAGTAGGAAAAGGTTTTGCCTGGAATCGGCCGTTTCCGTTGGGAATCACTTGCGACGGGCTCGATCGCCATACGGTCTAATTCTTGTTGTCTTTGGAACCTTCACGAGCAAGGCCGATTATGAAAATCATCTGTTCTTGGTGTCGATGAACAGGGGGTGTCGACCTGGTTGGGGAGAAGATTCCCTTGGACGATCCACGGGAAACGCATGGGATCTGCAAACCTCACCGTTTTCAACTCGAAGGATTATGGAAGAAGGGCTTCGGGGTGTCCGCGGCTACTGGCAACACATGTTCGATGGTTGGCAACACGGCCCTGATTCATCTTGAGGATCCACGCAAGCTTTGAGGGTATGTTCAACTAAACGAAGACCGCAGCTCCCCTGTGTATTCTGATTTGCGCGCCGTAAGTCCCCTCGATCGCAAGAGCCAGCGATTTCTTCAGCTGCGAGAAGGTGAACACCACTTTTTTTGTCTCGATGAGTAAACTATTTCGTCCACTTGCTTGGATGTCTTTGCCACGGTTTGCTAGAATGGGTCAGATAAAGATTGGTGTCCGAAGTGAATCGGGCAAGGCAACAGGCAATCGTTTCCCAGAAACTTCGCGCTGTGTCCAATACTTCCAATACCCATAAGAGCGCGGCGAATTCAGGTGGATGGCTGGTTGCGTGCGCGCTGACAGTCGTATGTATCTGGCTCACCCTGCCAGTGAATTTGGGGTGGGCCCAGACTGGATTCGCTCAGAGTGGCTCTCTCAAGCAATCTCCCGCCGAGATTGTCAAACGATACGTCCGGTTGGATCAGAAAGGTGCCCGCCTGGACGCCATGGCCTTCGATGTACTGTCGCCCTATGTCGAGTGGAAGGAAGAGCCGGCCTGGGACCAGATCGTGGTGATTCAGGATGCCAAAGTTCCCGAGGACTATCGGAAATGGGACATTCTCGATAATCTGGATGTTGTGATTCCAGTCACCTTTCGGGTGCGCGGGGTGGTCTCGCTAAAGACGGCAGATTTCGTGGCGGAGGAGAAGACCGAAGAAATCCGTTTTCACGTGAAGGCGGTAGGGAACCAGTGGCGTATCGTCGAGCCAATGATTCCTCCCCATGTCAGCGTCGCACGAATGGTGAACGCCGTGCGCGAGGCCGAATTGCACGAAAAGGACGAGAAGCAACGCAGCGCCCTCGCGGCGCTCACCAGTTCGTTGAGAAGGGCGAAATGAAGGCTCCGATCTCCGTGGATCTCCTGATCTTCGATCTTGATGGCACGCTGATCGAGTCGAAATGGGATATCGCCAAATCCGTGAATTTCACGCTGGCTGAGCTGGGGCTGCCAACACGCCCGATCGAGGAAATTTTCGGATACGTCGGAGACGGAGTGAAAAAATTGCTACGTCTGGCGGTGGGCGAAGGGAATCAGGCCCGATTCGAAGAGGCCTTGAAAGTGTTTCGCAGATACTATCTCGACCATTGCTTGGATCAAACAGCCTATTCCCCCGGCATTATCCCGATGTTGCAGCACTTCGCCCATAAGCAGAAAGCAATTGCGACCAACAAATCGATCGACTACACTCGCGTGATCATGAACAGTTTGGGGCCATCCGATTTTGTCTATATGGTCGGCGGCGATGATGGATTCGGGCTCAAGCCGGAGCCCGGTATGCTGCTGCATATTCTGGAGAAATTGAACGTGGCGAAGGACCGCGCGGTACTGGTGGGCGACAGTACCAACGATATCAATGGTGGGCACAACGCCGGTATCCGTGTCTGTGCCGTCGGTTATGGCATGGGTAACCGTGAAAAGATGGCGGCGTGTCAGCCTGATTGGTTCATTGAACGGCCAGAGGAACTGATGGAGATCTTCGTATGAAATCCAGGTCAAGGTCCAGATTGAAATTGAGTGAAGGTTATGTCCATAGGCACGGTGCAGTCTTGGCTGTTTGCACGGGCTTCTTCCTGAGCCTCAGCCTGAACCTAGACCTTGTTTCTGCGGCGCCGCCGAGTCTCGCTGATCGCGTCATCGAGCACAAGCTGGTCAACGGCTTGACGGTCCTGATGGTTGAGCGCCATCAGACGCCGATTGTATCCATCAACATTACGTTCGCGGTGGGCGGCATCAACGAACAGGTTGGGCAAACAGGCATCGCCCATTTCTATGAGCACATGGCGTTCAAGGGGACGCGCACCGTCGGCACAAAGGATTACGAAAAAGAGCAACCGATTCTCGATGAGCTGGCATTGGTAGGAACTGAACTAGACCATCGTCAACGCGAGCTGGCGATAAAGAGTGGGGGAGGAACGGCGGATGAGCAGGCTGCCGTCGCGTCTCTCCAGGAGCGGTTCGCAGAACTGCAGACGCAGGCATCTCACTACGTGGTCGGAAACGAACTGGCGTTACTCTACCAACGGCACGGAGGTATTGGGTTCAACGCCTCAACCGGCAAAGACCTGACACGCTATACGATCAGCCTGCCGGCCAATCGGCTTCCGTTATGGGCGGCGGTCGAATCCGACCGCATGGCTCATCCGGTCTTTCGCGAATTCTACAAAGAGCGCGGCGTGGTGATGGAAGAGCGCCGCTTGCGAAACGACGATAGTCCAAGCGGGCTGTTGTTTGAAACGTTCACCTCGGCAGCGTTTCGTGCGCACGGATACGGCGTGCCGACGATCGGGTGGGAATCGGATATTCTGTCGCTGACCCCGGCGGAAACGGAAGCATTTTTCAAAGCTCATTATGTGCCGAATCGTGCGACTATTGCCCTGGTTGGCGATTTCAACTCCAAAGACGTGATCGCCTTGATCGAGCAGACGTTTGGGAAGATCCCTGCGGCTCCTCCATCATTTGCACGAATGCCGGTGGAGCCTGAACAGCGGGGGGAGCGGCGGGTGGAGGTGGAATTTGATGCGGAACCGGCACTTGTGATCGGCTATCACAAGCCGGGGCTGGGCCACCCCGACGACGATGTGTTTGAAGTCATCGATGCGGTGCTCTCGGAGGGGCATACGTCCAGGCTGCAGCGAAAACTTGTGCGGGAGCGGCGGCTGGCGGCGTCAGTCGGCTCAGACGCGAACCATCCCGGTGTACGCGCGCCCAATCTGTTCATCCTGACAGCGACCCCCCTGGCTCCCCATACAACGGCTGAGTTGGAAGCGGCGATGTACGAAGAGGTGGAACGGCTGAAGCAGGAACCAGTCTCGCCCAAGGAGCTGGAACGGGTCATCAATAATTTAGATGCCGACATGGTGCGAGCGTTGCAATCCAATAGTGGACTGGCCTCCCAGCTTGCCATGTATCAGGCGCTGGCGGGCGATTGGCGGTATGTGTTGACGTTGCGTGACAAAGTGGCGGCGGTCACCGCCGCCGATGTGCAGCGGGTCGCGTCTCAGTATTTCACCAAATCGAATCGCACAGTCGGCCTCTTGGTAAAAAAGAGCCAGGGCAAGACGGTGGCTGCGGTTCAGGGCGGTGAGGTGGCGCCATGATGAACGTGAAGCATGGCGCCACACTGGGGCTACTGGCTATGCTGGTGGCGGTTCCTCTGACGACCGCTTGCGCGGGAGAGGCTGGACTCGGCGACCCTCGGACCATGACCTTTGCTCCCGTCGAGTTTTTGCCGCCGGAGCCGGAACGAGTCGTATTCGAGAACGGCATGGTCGTCTATCTGCTGGAAGACCATGAATTGCCCCTCATTACCCTGACAGCCACGATCAAGGCCGGGAGCTGGCTCGATCCGGCTGGCAAGATCGGTCTCGCGGGGCTGACTGGCTTAGTAATGCGCACCGGCGGCGGCGGCGATCTATCTGCGGAGCAGGTCGATGAAGAGCTGGAACATTTTGCGGGAGACATCAGCATCGGGCTCGGTCGGCAATCGGGGTCCGCGTCACTCGACGTGTTGAGCAAAGATTTCACTCGGGGGCTCCAAATATTCGCCGGTCTCATCCGAACGCCGGCGTTCGATCCGGCTCGCGTCGAACTAGCCAAGTTGCAGGCCATTGAGGGCATCCGTCGCCGCCAGGACAATCCAGGTTCTGTCGTTGGCCGAGAATTCGTCAAAATGCTCTATGGGGCCGATCATCCGACCGCACGCGAGAGCACGATTGAGTCGGTGCGGCGCATCAATCGGGACGATCTGGCCGCCTTTCACCGCGCGTCGCTCCATCCGAACGGCATGATCTTGGGCGTCACCGGCGACTTTAAGAAATCGGATATGCTGGCGTCCCTGCGCGACGCGTTTGGGGACTGGGCGAAAGGTGCGGTGCCTCAACTGACGATCACTGATGTGCCGGAGGGCGACGCGATGATACCGGCGATTCGGTTCGTCGCTAAGGACACGACGCAGACGCATCTTCGCCTGGGGCATTTGTCGATCAAGGAAAACGATGCCGATTATGTCCCCGTGGCGATTGCCAACGACATTTTGGGCGGCAGTTCGTTCCGCAGCCGGCTCTTCAACGATGTGCGGACGAAACGAGGCCTGGCCTATTCCGTCGGCAGCCGGCTGAATGCCGGAATGCACGATCAGGGAGTCTGGCTCATGCGAGCTGAGACCAAGTCGGTGTCTACGCAGGAGGTTATTGAACGATTCATCGTGAATATCGAACGCATGCGTTCCGAGCTTGTCAGCGATGCAGAGTTGGCGGAGGCTAAAGAGGCCTATGTGAACTCCTTCATTTTTTCCTTCTCCAGCCCGTCGGCGATCGTCGATCGTCTAGTGAAGCTGGAATACGATGGCCTGCCGAAGAATTTTCTGCAGCAGCTGCGCGACAAGGTCGTAAAACTGACCAAGGAAGACATCCTGGCGGCGGCCAAGAAACACCTCCATCCTGATCGTCTCAAGATTATCGCGGTTGGATCAGGGAAGACCATTCCGGGTGTCCTTTCAACGTTCGGCGAGGTTAAAGAAATCAGGTTGCAGCCGGAGGAATGAAGAGATTTCTCGGCTCGTGAAGCGTGGGCAGCTCCGTCGTTGCCATCTTGCGATGGAATTGCATGGCAACTGAAGTGATTCCTTATTTCATCGCGCACTCCCCTAAGGCTGCGACGCAGCGTCGCAATATCATCGTGCGCTATCGGTCAGAACTGTTGACCCTCCGCGACGCGATGGCGAACGTCTTCATGCCCATCGCTTCCACCAGGGGATATGTCGATGCGAGATGAGACGGGAGATATCCTGAAGGGAATTCGTAATGAAGAAGATGATAGGTGTCGAAAGCGCATCGATCTTCTTCGAGGGGAGTTTGGGAAGGGCCACGAGTCACTGACGGATAGAGAGCGATTGGAGCTAATTGCATTTATCATCCATAATCCTGAGATTGAGATAGCGGAGTTATTTGAAAATCTTTTATCTCAACTCACTTTTGTCGATAGGGCGATTACCTCAGAGCACTTGAGAACAGTTTGAAATGAATTTCTGATTACAGGGACAGCAGGGGTTCTGCTCTATCTGCACGGACAGTGGAGGTAAGAGCGTGTCTTTCTCTTACTGCACGGCCAGTCTGCGCCGCTGGAGAGGATTGTGTCAGCGTTCGATGGAGCCAAAGATATCCGCTCAGGCTTCTGCCCGTGTTCGGTACTGCCGTCGGTTCACCCATTCCTGTTTGAGGACCCCGAAGAAACTGTCGGCCGCCGCATTGTCGGCACAACTCCCCACCGCGCTCATGCTGCAGGTGATGTGGTGCGCCGCTAAGAAGGGCTGCTACTCATCCGACGTATATTGGCAGCCGCGGCTGTAATAGCGAATGACCGGTGTCCGACTCGGTCGCTGCTACATTGCCATCAACACCGCCTGCATGACGAGGTGCCGGGGTTCTGTCGTGGACTCATCAACCAGCCCACGACCACCGCAAATACAAATCCAGCACGATGCAGAGATAGAGCTAGTATTCGGCAGTGCGTCTGTACGTGATCTCGGTGTCCCATTTGGTGTTGGGAACCGTGACGGTGAAGTCACGCTCCAAATGGTTCTGTGTCCCAGTCGGAGGGAGGCCAGAAGTCTTCCGGCGCCAGCGCCGTCGCTGAGGCATACCCGATAATCGGTCTCGACGCATCAAGCGGGCGACCCGATGGTGGTTACAGCGCTCCCCAGCATAGCGCAGTTCCCTCCACATCCACGGACTGCCGAGCACGCCATCGTGCTCGAGATGCAGCTCACGCACGCGGCGCACTAGCCGGACATTCTCCTGCGCACGGACACTCAGTGGTCGCCTCACCTAGCCATAATATCCGCTGGGCGAGCCTCGCAAGCCGTGGCACTGCAATCGGATGGGAAACGCTTCGTGGCACCGTTTAATCATCCGGTACGTCATCGCGATGTTCTCGCGAAGAACGCTGCCGTTGCTCGCGAATAATTTCGCTCCTTCGTGACCCGGGTCAGTTCTCGGTTGAGCTATACGACCTCCTCTTCACGCGGTCGGCCTTGGCCCAGAAACGTACGGAGTGTCTCTTGGTGAGGTTTCCGCCGCCAGCGTCTCAGCACCCCCGCCCCAATTCCCAACTCCGTGGCAACTGGCTGTACCGTCACCCTCGCGACCTCCAGCATCGCCATCGCCTCACGCGTAGACTCCGCTGACAACTTGCGTCACTGTGCCGTGACACCCTCCTGACCCATTATGAGCCTTCGTTAGGTGTCCCTGAAAATGGAGCAGAACTCAAGTCGGCGAATTGATGATGTGCCCGCTGACGAGGACAATTTCTTGTTGGAGGTTCATGGGTGCACATATTCAGGTCAAACAGCCATTCTAGCACTGATGCCCTAGAGGGTCCGATAGCACTCGAAATTGTTATGAGTTGATCGTATCAGTTTTCATCAGCTCTCGGAGCACACTTGTGGCATAGGCGCCGGGGGGCAACACAAATGACAGGGTGAGGGCGGACCCATCCAGGGACCAGTCGAGATCAGCTAAGGGAATCCGCAACGCGCGCCGCTCTCCCCGAAACCCACAGGTCTTTGCTGCGGCGATAAGGGCGTCTTTCGTGGTTCCCGCGTCCGTCATCACGGCCTCTTCGATCTGCCCTGGTTCACCATCAGACCACGAAACGCGAGAGCCAAACAAAATTCCCGTCGGACTGATTTCGAAACGATCCGCGCGCGATTGTTCTTGCTCGGCATTCTCGACGTGAAAACAGGCGCCGTTGTCTATCTTGATGGCCCAATCTCCGACAAAGACACGGTCGATCGAATCGATTCGCTGAGCCAGGATGTGGTTGAAGAGATGCGATTGGAACGCATTGAGGTACCACATCCGCTTGGCCCGGCTCAGCTGTGCCCGTTTGGCTGTGTCGGCCAGGAGTGCCGCGCCGACGAGATAGTTCTCACCTTTCTTACCTTGCCGCTGCGGACCGAAGTAATGAGGCACGCCCCGCCGCTGAAGGATTGTCAACACGGCAGGCACGGTCGTCCACGCATGATCGGCAATATCCCGGATGACCAAATGGAACCGGTTTCCCGCATGGTGTCCAGGCCGCAGCCGATTGCGATGGCGACCAAGAATGTCGATGGATAAGATTCGATCGTCGGTCCTCAGGCGACTGAGCTGTTCGGGTGTCACGAAATGCAGTGAAAGCATTTGGGTGGTCACTGCCCGTGCGTCTTTGAGCCCCGCTACTCCGATGCCCTGCGCCTTTACGCCAACAGCGGTGGAAATCATCTTGACGAGATTCGGCGTGGACAGCAGCCGTTTGGTGACTTTGATATAAAGATGCTCCCCTTCACCGCACGGCAAGTACAGCGGCCGTTCTTCGACCTGAAAATCTTCAGGGACCGTGCGGATGTAGCCACCGATTCCGGGGAGGTTGCTGGTAAGAAAGGGATGGAGCGGTAGCATTACTCTTCTTGACTTCTTAAAATGACAGCCCCCCGCGTATCGAAACCATCAAAACTGTTCAAAAACATGCCTATGGTATACTTTTTCTGTCCATGGTGAAACGACCAGGTCAATCACGGGCTGGAGAATGAGTCGACGACTTCCGGTGTCATGGCCTGATTGTGTGCGATCGCGTATCGGCTCTTGTCTCAGCGAACCGCTCAATCGGGCATTCACTCTTGTGCCGCACTGGGTATGGGGTTTGTCCGAACACGATGTCTCCGTGCTGACCCATACTCATCCCTCTCTCACCGGACGCCGCGCTGTCCATCTGACGGATTTGCACTTGGACCGGTATTATCCACGGCATGATCGGATTATCGAAACCATGAGGGAACTGCACCCTGATTGGATTTTCATCACGGGGGATTTGCCGAACATCCCTGAAGGCCTACCTTACCTCTTCCGATTCCTCGAGCGGCTGCACGCCAGTGCGCCTGCTTACATGACGTTAGGAAATCACGACCATTATAGATAGCGGCGTGGGCGTCGCGCAATTTGCCGAGTCGACTGACCATCGCAAGGTTATCTTGTTGATGAACCAAAGCGCTAGGCTTTTGGTAGGAACGGCAGAATTGATCGTTGTGGGAGTCGATGATCTCTCTCTGCATCGGGCCGATCTCAGATGTGGGCCTGCACGTGCCGACCGCCGGTTTATTCTCTTGCTGCCCACGCCCAGAACATTCTGGACGACGTAGAAGCGCATCATGACATCGACTTGATTCTGTGCGGGCACAGCCACGGCGGCCAGTGAAGAGTGCCGAGCATTCTCATCTTCTGGCTTCCTTCCGGATGTAATGGCCGTGTGGGCGATTGGCACGAATCCGGCCGACACAGGCCCTAGGTCAACCGTGGGTTAGGGTGATCATTCCTCTCATTTTGTTTGAACTGCTAGCCAGAGATTGTTCTACTTGAGTGGGTTTCGGAAGAGATCAAGTCTCAAGATGCATAATCTTCACCTTCGGATCCGTTCCAGCGCTTCTCTAGCCCGGCCCCGTACAGTCTGATCCCAATCGTGTTCCATGACGGTCTTGAGGTGTTCACATGCGTCAATGGCTCTCAGCCGTCCCAATCCTAAGGCCGCGCAGGCGCGTACATAGGGGTGATCGTCCTCCAGCGCCTTGAGAAGCAGTGGCACGACCGACTGGTCCTGCAGGGCGCCCAAGTGACTCGCCGCCATGCCTCTGACGCGATGCTGCTCATTCCCCACGGCTCGCTGCAGTGTGGTGCACCAGAGGTCTTTTAGGTCCGGTCCTACCGTATCCAGTCCTTCGGTCTGGTAGGCATTGCCCTCCATGAGCGCGAAGGACAGGTCCAATTTCTTGCTGAGGATCGTTTCCCGTTGAAACGCAGTGATCAGTCGATTACGTTCACGTCGTCGTGTGGCTCGGAGTGTGAGGCTCCGGGTCATGAGCAACACGATCGATCCGAACACCGCTCCACCTACTGCCATCGGCACTATCTGGTCGACCACATAGTCTTGGGTGTCAGGAGGCAATTTTTTCCAAATCCACACTCCGGCCACGAGAAGGCCGACCAGGACGATGATCGATGTCAGATTGGCGTGCCCTCGTGTGCCCCGTTTTACCATAGGCATCGGATCTTATGGGCACGATCGCTCAGCTGTCAACGAATCGGGTGCGACGCACTTCATACCGACCCCTTTCTCAGACACCGGACTTGACGCTCGCTTCAAGTGCGGACTACTCTGGCCTCGTGGAACTACCTCATCTGAAGGACGATCTCCACTTCAAGCTTGTTCGGCCATTGGTCGAGGCCTATCTTGCCTTCTGGCGTACAGGCAATCGAAACATCAAATTGATGAAGTTGACTCCTCCCCAGTTCGACGTGCTGGTGATACTGGGCGATACCCACGGCATGACCTGTTCGGAGTTATCGGAGCAGACCCTTGTTACGAAAGATACGCTGACCGGAGTGCTTGATCGATTGGTATCAAATGGCCTAGTCAGGCGGGAGACGATACGTGGTGATCGCTGCTCGACGAGGATCTTGCTGACTGCGAAAGAGGAGGCTTCTTTCCGGAAGACGTTCGCTGCGCACATCGCGTTCTTGGGCTCGTTTTTTTGCGCGGGTCTTGAGCCTGCAAGAAGTGGATCAGATCTGTCTGTCACTATGACTTCTCCGAGATAGTTTTCGAGAACCTGCAAGCTGAAGATATGCAGCTCACCATTCTGGGTTCCGGTACCAATGTCCATCCCACGCGTGCCGCGGCTGGGTATCTGGTGTGTACGGATCAACAGATTCTCCTCGATTTTGGACCGCGTACTCTCATGAATCTGATCAAGACCGGCGTCAACCGGCACCAGATCACGCATATTCTTTTCTCCCATTTTCACACGGACCACTTTTCCGATTTCATCACGTTTTTCTTCGACGCGGTGATCTATGCCAAGCACGAAGGAGGGTGCCGCCCCGACATGAAATTGATCGGCCCGTGGGGGACGATACGGTTGCTGCAGGCGATCATGCGCTCGTTCCCTAGTTTTTCCCAGGCACCATTCAAAGTAACGCTCAAAGAAGTCTCCACGAAGGCGTTCACGATTGGGGACACACGCGTCGTTCCGAAACCCTTGGTCCATGTTCCGGATCTTGCAAGTGTTGGTTATCGGATCGAGTACCAGGGGAAATCGATGGTCTATTCCGGCGATACGCAATATTGCGACAGCCTCGTGCGTCTCTGCGGCAACACGGACCTGGCCGTCCTCGATTGCTCGTTTCCAGCCAATAAGCCGGGGCCGGTTCATCTGCATGCCGGACAATGCGGCCAAGTTGCACAAGAGGCCGGCGTCGGCCAGCTCATCCTGTCACATTTCTATCCGATCGCGGATCAGTACGACGTGAAAGCTCAGGCTGGAGAACGGTATGGAGGTAAGATCAGGAAGGGAAGAGACTTATTGACGATCAGGCTGTAACTTACAATCCTTCTTCGCGCGGTTCACCGCCTAGAATTTTAATATACTTGGTCAGGCTAGTGGTCTTCGCGGGCTCGTTGGTTTTCGCGTAAATCGCCAACAGATTTTTCACCATTCGGGAAAGGATTACACGAACCGGACTCGGTTGCAGATAGGTGTCGTCGAATCCGTAGCCCGCTTCCGTCAGAAACCGCGCGCAATTCTTCTCGGTTAGCAGTGCGCCGCTGTTAAAGCAGTCGACAAATATCTTGTAACGGTCGGACTCGTATTTCACAAGAAAATGCCCGGGCATACCAATGCCCAATACCGGCAGATTCAGCCGGTGCCCAATCAGCAGGTAGACCACGGACAGGCTGATTGGAATGCCAACTCGCCGGTCCATGACACGGTTGAGGTAGCTGTTGTCCGTTTCATAGTAGTTCGTGGTATTGCCCTTGAACCCTTGTTCGACGAATAAATAGCGGTTGAGCGCATTGACCGTTTCCTCTCCGGACGACCGGAGGCCGATGCGCGCTCGCACTTCTTGGGCCATGCGATCTAGCTGTGATAGGTACTGCCCGACATCGAGCGCCGGATAGGCGTGGCGGGCAATCATGAACGCTCCGGCTTCTAGGTTCATGGTCTGATCCGGCTGTGCGGCCAGTTCCACCAGCTCTTCTTCCAGCTTGCCCCAGTGGATTTCTTCCAGCACAGAGGCGATCCGGTCGGCCATCTCCGGCTGCTCGATCTCAGCTTCCTGCAGGAGGGGAACCGCCGGTGGTCCGATGGTGATCAGTTGTCCGCTGATGGTGCGAACAACCCAGTCATTCTCGTCGGAGAGCAAGCGAATCAGCGCCCGGATTTGGCTTTCAGGATTAATCATGGTCTCCTGCGTATCAGCCCATGGCCCGTCGGAACGCCTTGGCGCCTCCGTACAAGCACAACGCGTCGAATACCAGCATCACGATCACCACCATGCCGACATGCGGCAAGGCTTCGCTCCATCCGGACAGGATCAAGGGCCGCACGGCGTCGATGACCCAGGTCATGGGGTTGAACTTAGCGAGAAAGCTCATCCACCCTGGCATGGCTACTAGCGGCACGAGCGCGGAGCTTAAAAAAATCATTGGCAAAGACAAAAATCCCAGCACGGAAAAGAAATCACCGTGGCTTTTCACGGAAAAGGCCATGGCCATAGAGATGGCGGTTAATCCTACGCCGAACATCATGCCGATCAGGAGAATCGTTGCCACCCCAAGCAAGCCTGTCGCTGGATGGACGTCGAAGAGGAAGGCGACGCCGAGGATCACGAGCACTTGCAGCGAGGTGATCGTCATGACGAAGAGAAAGCGACTCAAAATGACGGAGCTGCGGTGGATCGGCGTGGACATCAGCCGCTCCAAGAACCCATTTTCCTTGTCGAATAGCAGATCGACCCCGCCAGCCAGGCCATTGTTGAGTACCGTCATGACGACGACTCCGGCGGCGAGAAAGCTGATGTAATTGGGCGCTTGCGTCACCTGGGTATCTGCCGCCCGCTGAAACAGGTTGCCGAAGAAGATCAACCAAAACAGCATGGGCTGCACCAGCGTGAACAACATGCTGAACTTCTCTCGACTCAGCCGCTTTACCCACCGCATGGTCAACGCGCCGATTTCTTGCCAATAATGTTCCACAGCACTCCTTTACGTGGACCCGGTTTCGGGAACCGATTCGGTGATGGCCCGCCCCGTATGGGCGATGAACACATCGTCCAATCGGGGCCTATTGTACTGAATGAACTCGATATTGCATCCCAGCCGATTGGCCGAATCTAAAATGGCGGGTAGGGCCTTCTCCGGTGATTCCACGCGGATGTCGAGCCCTTTGTCCGTCGTCCGGACCGATGTAATCGCAGGCTGGTCTTTCAACACGGCTTCCAAGCCTGCCGTTCGATCCGTCTCCTTGAGCGTCAGCGATACGATGTCACCGCCAAGTGCGATCTTGAGTTCAGCCGGCGAGCCGAGCGTTTTGATTTTACCGCCGTCGATGATGGCCAGCCGGTCACACAGCTGGTCCGCTTCATCCAGATAATTGGTCGTCATGACCACCGTGAGGCCGCGGGTCTTCAGCATCCGCACGTACTCCCAGATCCTGAGCCGGCTTTGCACGTCGAGACCGAGGGTCGGCTCATCGAGGAAGAGAATTTTCGGATTGGGTAGCAAGCCACAGGCGATATCGAGCTTGCGTTTCATGCCGCCGGAGTAGGTTTTGGCCGGACGATCCGCATGGGCGTTTAATTCAACCAGCGTCAACAGTTCGTCGATACGCTTGGCTGCTTCTGTTTTCGACAGATGGTAGAGCGCGCCGAGCAGCTCAAGATGTTCGCGGCCCGTGAGAAACCGGTCGATGGCCCGTTCCTGCGGCACATAGCCGATAAGCATTCGCACGGTGTCGGCCTCGCGCACAGTGTCGTGGCCGAAGACGGCCGCACTGCCGGAGGTCGGGTGCAAGAGAGTAATGAGCGTGCGGAGGGTGGTACTCTTTCCGGCGCCATTGGGGCCTAACAGACCGAAAATCTCGCCTGCATAGACCTGGAACGAGATGTCATCGACGGCCTTGTGGCGTTCATAAGACTTGCACAACTGTTTGACGTCAATGGCGATTGCACGGTCCATTACTCCCAATCCTTTGTGCGGTGCGGGTCGAACAGCATGAATTGGATCAGATCGTTCAGCCGGCCGGCCCGCTGGCGCAACCCGTCTGCCTCCAACAAGAATTGTTTTTCCAACGGCGTACACTCCAGATAGGTCGAGAGGGTGTTCACGAGCACCTCGTCGCCGACTTCGTCACGGAAGAACCCTTGCCAGGTGGTGCTGTCCTCTCTCGATTGCAAATATCGTCCGAGCATTTCGACCAGCGCACGCCGGACGTCCGCCGGCAGCCGTTCTTTCTCGATCCTGGGTTTGAGGTGGATGGTTGCTTCGCGATAGGGTTTCTCAAAATGCTCTTCCTGGATCTCGCAGCGATCGAGTCCCTGGAGCAGAATATTCGAACGGCCGTCCGGCAAGGGTTGCACGCTCATGATCCGTCCGATGCAGAGCGTCGGAAAGATCGCCGGATTGCCATAGTAATCCGTTTCCCATCCTTCTTTGAGCAAGGCCATGGCGATATGGCGGCTTCCATTCGAGGCATCGGCGATCATTGAACGGTAGCGGGATTCGAAAATGTACAGCGGCAAATACATCTTAGGGAAAAAAACGATATTGGGCAATGGGAACACCGGCAAGCGATTTGGGATCGCGACCGGCCCCATTCGCTCGGCCGGTGTGTGGCCGAGAGGCGCGTGCTCTTGATGCATCTGCATGACTCACGATAGCCGAGAGTCGTGAAAATTGTCAACGCTCATTTCTGCACATGCTCCAACTGAGTGAGCACGAAAAAACCTCTCCAGCACAGGCGATTTGTGTGGCCTTGGATCCCCGTGCTATAAGCGTTGACTGAGAGGATGGCCGATGCCGATCAGCTCTGTCCAAATCAACCCCTTCCCTCAAGCCGTGTACCGCGGCGTGCGCGTCATCATGCTGTGTGCCTCCGGGATGATCGGAATTTTCTCAATTGCATTGAGTGAGCCTGTCCCGCCATCGTCGTTTGAACAGGCGACAGCCGGCTATCGGTATGAGTTCCCGAGAGACCATGGATCGCATCCGTCGTATCGGACGGAATGGTGGTACTACACGGGCCATCTTCGGGCCAAAGCCGGTCGGCTCTTCGGGTATGAGTTGACATTCTTCCGTCGTGCGGTTTCACCGGAGGACATCAAGACGCAGCCGTCGCAGTGGTCGGCCAGCCACTTGTATCTGGGGCATTTTGCGGTGACGGATGTCGAGGGCCGGCGGTTTCATTTTTCGGAGAAGCTCAGCAGGGCCGGATTGGGAAAAGCTGGCGCGGAGGAGTCTCGGCTTCATGCCTGGATCGACGATTGGCGGGCGGATGCAGAGCCCGCTTCGAACGGGATACACACGTTGTTTGCGCGCGACGGGACGGTGACTCTTAATTTGCAGCTGCAGCCGGCCAAACCCTTGGTCATCCATGGGCACGACGGCATCAGCCGGAAAGGAGCGGGTGAAGGGAACGCGACCCATTATTATTCATTCACGCGTCTGGCGACCACCGGCAACGTCACGATCGGCACGGAACGTTTCGAAGTCATCGGCACTAGTTGGATGGACCATGAATTTGGCTCGACCGATCTCGGCTCCAGTTTGTCCGGATGGGACTGGTTTAGTATTCAATTGGAGGATCAGAGTGAGCTGATGCTGTATCGTCTTCGCCGAAAGGATGGAGGATCCGATCTCGAATCCAGCGGCACTGCCGTGTCGCCTGACGGCAAGACTCGGCATCTCTCAGTCTCGGATATCCGAATCGAATCCACCCGCACATGGACTAGCCAAGAGAGCAAGGCGGTATATCCCAGTGCGTGGCAGATTGTGGTGCCCTCGATGGATCTTGTTCTGGATGTTATGCCATTGCTCGCGGATCAGGAGCTGCGCACGTCGCGCAGTACGCAGGTCACCTACTGGGAAGGAGCCGTTTCCGTCTCAGGCATCAAGCACGGTCGCTCGGTGAAAGGCCAGGGCTATGTAGAGCTGACCGGCTATGCGGAGCGGATTATGCAGAAAATGTAAGGGTGGGTAGATTATTGAGAAGTCACTGGAACATGTCCGTTGTGTCTCCGTCTTTGTTACTGTCCGCTGACCCCGAGGTGGTGTCCCGTTTCTTCACTTCCGCCAACGCTTCAGGGGTCCTGATGGCCTGGAACGCACTTCCGGCCAACATCGACAGGTACGTTCCTTTTGGGTCCATGGCTTTCGTCAGTGCTGGAATCGCCGGAGCGGCCTTGGACCCCATCTCTGTGAGGACCTCTACCGCGACTTCACGAACGGTTCGTTTTGAATTGCCAAGGCTACCGGCCAGAGCGAGGACAATGTTGTGGGAGTCAATCGCCTCAAGAACCGCACCGCCCATAGTCGCATGGACCTCCCTAACGAGGCGCTCCTGCGGCTCTCGGCTCTCTGGGCTTGGCGTTTGGTGCCTTTTAGCGCCTTCACGCTCTGGCGCAAGGTACGCAGCCGAGATTTCCCGGCCCCCGTCAAGGCGGGGGTAATCATCTGGCTCATCAATGGAATGCATGGGAAGCGCACATGGTTTGAGGTCGGTGTCCTCAGTGCGCAGCGACAAAGACGAGTTTCACGCGCGATTTCGCACCGTGGATGAAAACGGTGCCAGGAACTATTGTTTCGCTTGGAGATCGTGTGCTCGATCGCGGCGAGAATCTTGTCGTGTGTCGGGGCGTCGAATTCGTGGCCATAAGAAACGCAAGAACACGCCTTTGCGAATCTTCGCCTCCGTGGCCAGCAGATTCTGCTCCATCAAGGACGCTTCCACCAGCTTGCGAGCCGTGTTGCGCATGGCGCACCCCATGATCAGCCGCTCTTCTTCCGTGCGCTGCATCAGCATCGCGATGCTTTTTGTCGTGAGAAGTCACGACCTCGTCCTTGACTCCTCGCCGATCGCTGTGGTTGAGTCACCTCTCATCACGTCATGCTGACCAATTCCCTCTGCTCCCTTGCTCGATTGGCACTCGTGCCATTTGTTTTGTTCAGTCTCGCCTGTCAAAAAGAAAGCAAATCAGTCGTTTCAATCGCGCTGCATCCCAAGAATCCTGACATCCTCTACGTATCGACGAACGACGCGGTGTATAAATCTCGTGACGGGGGAGGGACCTGGGAGAAGTTTCCGAGCTTTAGTGCGCGGCGCGTGACAACGCTTGCGATCGATCCGCTCCTGCCGGCCACCATCTATGCCGGAACGATGGGGGATGCGGTTTACAAGAGTTCGGACGGCGGGCAGCATTGGTTGCCACATAATGTGGGCTTGAAGGAGCACGTGTCGTTCATCAATCAGTTTGTCTTTCACCCAGCGGCTAGTGAGCAGATTTATGCAGCCACGACGGTCGGTGCCTTTTATACGAAAGACGCAGGCCGTGAATGGATTGAGCGGATGAACGGGATGAAGGAAGTTCACATCGTGACGTCAATTGCAATCAACCTCCAAAACCCGTCGGTGCTCTATGGCGGAACAACCGGCGGTGTCTATCGATCTGACGATGCGGCGGCAACCTGGAAGAAAATTAATAGCGGGTTGATCCCCGAGACGGAGCTGATGGCGGCCATGGCCTTAGGGGTCAATGCTATCGAGATCGAGCAGACCAGGCCGGAGGTCGTCTACGCAGGTACGACGAAAGGACTCTTTCGCACGGTTGACAAGGGCGAGCATTGGAAACGGATCGGTGAGTCCGTGACCGATCCGTTTGTCAGCAGCGTGGTACTCCATCCAATAGATGCATCGCAGCTCTACCTGGGGGGTCCTGCCGGAGTCTGGAAAAGCTTAGACGGTGGCAAGACCTGGCAGGCCATGAATAAAGGATTGACAACGCTCAACATCAGAGTTCTGGCCATGGCGCCGACGAATTCCCAAATCCTCTACGCCGGCACCAACGGCAGCGGCCTCTACTGCTCCAGCGACGCCGGTGCCACGTGGGCGCCGATGCCGCTCAAATCGGCAATAGATCAATGATGAAGCCCGTCATACGTCAGCTGTCATTTATAGGAAATGGTCCAAGACAAGTTTTACCTCTTCTGTCTTTTGCTGTTGACGCATGACGCTTGACAATGACTCCCTAATATCCCGACTTCACCCCTGCACCCCCATGCTGGTACTTGCCGCTGTAGGACAGCATTTGATCAGTTAAGGCTTTCCACTCATCCTCAGTCATGAGGTTCTTCATCCTGAACCGCAAAGTGAGGATCCTTGTCGAGATCGCCGTTCGTTGTTGGACCGCCTCGTTCAGTATCTTGGTGAAGTCCTCGGGCGTCGCCGAATAGCTGCCGTTCAAGGTGTACAGTTGCCGGTGGTTGGCCCGTTCCTGCTCTCGGCCCGCCTTCAATTGCTCGACGATCTCGCCGACGATCTCATTGACCTGTTTTGCCTTGTCAGAATCCTTAACCGTCCGATCGATCAATGCCGACATATCTTGCCGGCCCTTTTGCCAATAGGCGTCTCCGGCCGTGCCGCCCATCATTCCATGATGATGGGAATGATAGGACGAGCAGCCGGCTAACAACGCCACTGCGACCACGCTGAGTACTCCACTGAACATCCGAGTCATATTCGACCTCCATTGAAGAGTTGTGATGGTTCCAGTCTCTACCGTATGATTCCCGATATGGCTATGCCAACTACGAACCCGACCCAGTCCGATCCGCTCCAGATGCTCAAAGACGAGTTTCGCCGTCACCTCGAAATCTTCTACGCCCGGCTTAAGCTTGCGCCGCCGTATGAAAGCGTGGAGAAAGCCCTTCGCGCCTTGACGACGGCAGTGCATGCGCTGCCCAAAGAAGAACAGGCCCGAATCATAGCTGATTCCGCTGCGCGATGGGAGCAGTTTGCGCTGGCCTTTCACACGTCAGGCTTGGTCAAGAAGCATCGGGGAATCATTGCCGGCCTGGCACGTAATCGGCCGGCGCTGGATTTGCCAGCCGACTACGATCATTTCTTGAACCTGTTCACGGCGTAACGGGATTGGAGCTGGGAGGAACTGTTCCTTCGAGCGCGTCAAGCAGCTCCTCATAAACTTTCATGAGGCGGTTGTGTTCTAACCGGTAGGATATCGTCACGGTTACCAATCCAGCCGCCAGAACGAGTAGGGCGCCGGCGACGAGGCCCACTCCCATGAAGACTCCTTCCAGTGAAGCAAATCCTCCGTCCCATGCATAGGTGACGATAAACACCAGCGAGCCGATCACGACCATACCGAACCAGAGTAACGTCATCAGCGTCGACGACCAGGGAATGCGCTTAACCCAAAGTGCGTCCAATGCTTGGTCTCCAGCCTGACCTCCGGCTGAGAGGTGAATGAGCCCCTTGACCGGCCAGGCCGAGCGGAATCCAATCGAAAAGAAGCGGTATTTGGGGCGAATCGCGATTTGGGAGAGATCTGGATAAAATCGCGCGATTCCATGTGGCAGCATGAGCACGCCATCGGGAGAAAATCGGCGGTGGACCGTTTCAATGGTACTGGCCGTCCACCGATCCTGGCTTCTGGCAACACGACAGCCATAGCGGACGGCATCGGGTGTGAACCGGACAAAGTAGAGCCAATCGCCCAGGATCAGCCCACTGAACAACACGCTGGCAAGCAGTCCCGCTAACACCATGCCAGGTACCTATCCCACAGGGGCCCAACGTGAATCAAGCTGCAGTGTGAGATCGAGAGTGGACAGGCACAGAATGCCGTAGAAGTTGGTTGACTCAGTGGAGGGACTTGGCTACAGTAGCCTCCGCTTGGGGCTTGAGTAGGTCTGCACACTGCGCGGACATTCTGCTTAGTAGCGTTCATCTTGTATCGATTTAGCGGTCTTCGGCACTGTGTCGCCGCTCTGCAGGGTACAGGTCGCTTGAGGTGTGGGGAAGATCATGGATCGCGACAAGATCGAACGAGTGTATACGACTTACGCGGGCTTCTACGATCAGGTCTTTGGAAAAGTGTTTCAGGAGGGGCGCGAATCGGCCATTCGCAATCTGAATGTCCAGCCTGGCGAACATGTCTTGGAAGTCGGGGTGGGAACCGGCATCGCTCTTCCTATGTATCCCAATCATTGCCGCATCGTTGGAATTGATCTCTCGGAAGGTATGCTGACGAAGGCGAGGGAACGGGCTCAAGCCCAACAGCTCTCGCATGTGCAACTCCAGATCATGGATGCCGGAGCGATGGAATTCGACGATGATAGCTTTGATACGGTTGTTGCCGCTTATGTCGTCACGGCGGTGCCGGATTATCGGAAGGTTGTCAACGAAATGATTCGTGTCTGCCGGTCCGGCGGCCGTATCATCATGTTGAATCACTTCAGCAATGGGAACAAGGTCATCAACGCGGTGGAACGGGTCCTCTCGCCGCTAACCAAACACTTGGGTTGGAGAACCGATCTCTCATTGAATACGGTGCTGGAAGGCACTTCGTTGCACGTCACCAGAAATCAAAAGGTCAACCCGCTTCGGTTGTGGGCGCTGGTGGAGTGTGAGAACAGAAAGAATGCTTGCAGCCAAGTGGATTGCGCCGGTGCGGAACACAATACCACCGGATATGCACACGACAACGGGGTGGCGAGCTATTCCAACGGGAATGGATGCTATTCCCACGAACCTGCCCACTAATTCACGCGCATCTTCAACGTCCAGCGTCTGGTCCCGTCATTTGCCTCCGAGTGCCGTCCGGCCCTCTTGCGCGAGCCAGCTTTCCCATTCACGTCCTGGGATAATGATCGTTCCGACCAGGCAATTCCCTGGAAAATACTGGGTTATGTGGTCGGCGAGCACTTCCAGGATGCGGCAGATCTGCCGATCTTTAGTGCCGAGGACTTGCAACACCAGCCCGAAGCCTTGACTCTCCGCCAAGCTGTACGCCATCACGTGGACCATGTTGGTCTGGGTAGACCACCCATCGCCGGTGGGAATGAGATCGCCTTCCCACTGAATCGTCGCTGGTCATCAGTAACCTGGCCACGCACACGAGTTCGCGCACTTGGTAACGGATCGTTACGGATACCGTCGTGCCTGCTGGCACTTCCCGTCCTGATTCTTCGTCGAAGAGGCGGCGCTTCGACATCTGCACATCGGTCACATAGCCAGAACGGAATCCGCCTGTGTGGGCAATCAGCCAACGAAGGTCTTCGGTGGTTTTGATCTGATGCTGCATGGTGAGATTGTAGCGTAGAGCAAGCGGAAAGGGCTAGGAAAGAAGGCGATCTCACCGGGGCCGATACCATAGAATGCCCACTGTGTGTTATGGATCACCTCCAGTCTGATTCAGGCTTGCGGCGTATCATGAAACCGTGTATCAGTACGACCCGGGGGCGAAGGGTATTGAAGACTCATCGGAGTATCGATGCGCGCGGTTTGTCTCCAGCATGTTCCCTTTGAAGGCCCAGGGGCCTTTGCGGCCTCACTGGCCAGGCGGGATGTTCAGCTTGACTATCATCTCGTGCCAAAGGACGGCCTACCCAAAGATCCAGGAGACCTGCTGATTGTGATGGGCGGGCCGATGTCGGTGAATGATTCCGAGTCATGGATTGCCGACGAGACGGCGTTCATCCGGTCGGTACTGAAATCCGGAACGCCGGTGATTGGGGTTTGCCTTGGCAGTCAGTTCATGGCGAAGGCGCTCGGCGCGACCGTGCGGTCCGGGAAGGCGCTCGAAATCGGGATGACGCAAGTCCAGCTGACTGCTGAAGCCAAGCAGGATCCTGTGTTTGGCACATGGCCTGAATCCTTCGAGGTCTTCGAGTGGCACGGGGAAATTTTCGACTTGCCGAACGAGTGCGTACCGTTGGTGGCTTCTGAGATCGCGCCTCTGCAGGCATTCCGTTATGGTTCTCGTGCGTATGGGCTCTTGTTCCATCTGGAAATGGAACAGGCTGGCATCGATGCGTTGTGTCGTGAGTGTGCGCCAGATTTGATGAAAGCGTGCCTCACCACGCAGGCCGTGAAAACGACGGCTTTGCCTAAACTTCCCCAACTCCATCAAGCGGCTGATCAGCTCATCGGCCATGTGCTTCGATCCAGTCGTTGATTACTGTCTCCATCCTGAAGTAGCCTAAGACCTTCGTCTCAATCTCGGAGCCCATTACCTAGCAAAGGAGCGGATGGCATCATGGCAGGTTTCCCGATCCAGATTGCAACTCGAATTAAGACACTCCCTCCGTATTTGTTTGCCGCCATCGATAAAATGAAACAGGCGGCGATTGCAAAGGGCGTAGATATTATTAACCTCGGTATCGGTGACCCCGATCTGCCGACACCGGCATCCATTATCGACAGCCTTGCCAAGGCAGCTCAGGATGCCAAGCATCACCAGTATCCGTCCTATGAAGGGATGTTATGCTTTAGGAAAGCCGTAGCCGATTGGTACAAGCGCCGGTTCAATGTGACGCTTGATCCGGCCAACGAAGTGCTGACCTTGATCGGCTCGAAAGAAGGCATCGGCCATATCCATCTGGCGTTCGTGGATCCCGGCGATGTGGTGCTGGTGCCGAGCCCTGGCTATCCGGTCTACCCGGTCGGAACGAGTTTTTCTGGCGGCGTATCGCACATCATGCCACTGACCAAAGCCAACGGGTTTTTGCCGGACCTTGAGGCAATTCCGAAGGGCGTGGCTCAAAAAGCCAAGTTGATGTGGCTGAATTCCCCCAATAACCCTACGTCAGTCATCATGAGCAAGGACTACTTCAAGCGCGTGGTGGAGTTTGCACAGGAACATCAAGTCATCGTCTGTCACGATGCAGCCTATTCGGAAATCTATTACGATGGAAAACGGCCGGCCAGCTTTCTCGAGGTTGAAGGCGCCAAGGATGTGGGAATCGAATTCCATTCCCTGTCGAAGACATACAACATGACCGGTTGGCGGCTCGGTTTCGCAGTCGGAAATAAGGACGTGTTGGCCGGCCTCGGCAAAGTGAAGAGCAACTTGGACTCCGGAGTGTTCGAAGCCGTGCAAAAAGCTGGTGTCACGGCGCTGGGCCTCCCTGATTCGGTGACCGACGGTATCCGCAAAATTTATCAAGAACGGCGCGACACGCTCGTGCCGGGCCTGAAACAACTCGGGCTCGAAGTCGATGCGCCACTCGCGGCTTTCTACATATGGGTGAGGGTGCCGAAGGGCTATACGTCCACATCCTTTACCGCGCATTTACTGGAAAAGACCGGCATCGTGACGACGCCAGGCAACGGATTCGGCGCGCCGGGTGAAGGCTATATCCGCATGACGGTCTGTACGTCGAAAGAGCGATTGGTCGAAGCGGTGGAACGAATCAAGCGCGCTGGCTTTTAATGCGAGTGTTGAATGTTTAGCGTTTAATGTTGAATTGCCAAGTGGCTGCGCATTGAAACTCAACATTCACCATTGAACATTCATCATTGTTGAGCACCATGTCCCGTGAGACCGCCTACATTGGTTTCGGATCGAACGCTGGCGATCGGATCGATTTATGCAACCGGGCAATCACGTTACTTGGCCTGTTGCCCCATTCACGGGTAGCGGGTATCTCCCTCCTGTATGAAACGGAACCGGTCCACGATGGGACTGATCCGGGCGACAGCTGGTTTCTCAACGGCGTCGTGCAACTCGAAACCGATGTCATGCCCAGGAGCCTCCTCATGGTGTTGCGAGAAATAGAACGGTCGCTGGGGCGTGACCAAGATCACCGGTCCGGCCCCAGGACGATCGATCTCGATCTGTTGTTTTACGGCGATCAGATGATCAACGATCCAGACGTGGTGGTGCCGCATCCACGGTTGCACCAGCGCCGCTTTGTGCTCATTCCGATGAGTGAGCTCGATCCATTGTTCGTGCACCCGACGCTCCAGCGAACCATCACTCAGCTGCTGGCGGAAAACACGGACACTTCCGAAGTCCGGTTGCTCTTTCCTCAGCCCTCAACCCACTACGGCTTGCGTCCGACGTGCAGTTCTGGTCAGACCCCATGAAGACCATCCGTAGCGTTGATTTCATGACAACTTGGAGTGAAGGGCTTCGCCGCGAAGGGGTTATAATCGGGTTTGTCCCGACGATGGGCGCTCTGCACGGTGGCCATCGGGCCCTCATTCGGGCTGCGCGTCTACGATGCGACGCGCTGGTCGTCAGCATCTTCGTCAATCCGACGCAGTTCGGACCGGCTGAAGATTTAGCCAAGTATCCTCGCCCGATTGGGAAGGATCGTGAGTTATGCCGACAGGAAGGCGTAGATGTCTGTTTCGAACCTTCTGCGTCGGCTATGTACCCAGTGGGATGTCAGACAGTTGTGGCCGTTCCGGCGATTGCCGCACGATGGGAGGGGGAAGCGCGGCCGCACCATTTCGCCGGCGTCGCACTTGTGATGACGAAACTCTTCGGCATCGTTCGGCCTCATCTCGCCCTGTTTGGTCAAAAGGATTATCAACAAGTGGCCCTGGTGCGGCAGCTCGTCGAGGATCTAAACATGGGTGTGGAGATCATGGTTTGTCCTACCGTGCGTGAACCGGACGGCTTGGCGATGAGTTCACGCAATGTATATCTCTCACCGGAGGAACGGATCGCCGCGCCCGCGCTCTACAAGAGTCTGCTGGTAGGGGCTAAAGCAATTCGCAACGGGACGACGGATGCATCGGTGGTTCAATCTGCGATGGCCACGGTAGTCAGGCACGAATCGAAGTTGACAGTCGATTACTTTGCGGTGTGCAACCCCTGGACATTGGAGCCGCTTTCTGTTGTGACGTCCAAGGCCGTTCTGCTCGGTGCCCTCCGTCTCGGCTCTGTTAGACTCATCGATAATCTCACGGTCGCAAAGCCTTCTGGGTACCGCTAGCCGGCCTTTCCGCCAAGCCATTGGATTAGAAAAAGAGGTTGGAGGAGGGACGCTCTAGTTGACGAGCAAGCTGAGGATGACTTGGCTGAGACGGACCTTGTCGGCTGAGGGCAATTCTAGAAAATGGACTCTCATCGACTCGCTCCGCACGGAACACATCGCAGCAGTCTCGACTGTGATCGCTTCTTCGTCGGAGGCAGGCGTAATCATGAGGCCCATGAAAGTCCCAAACGGTAGAATCGCAGCGGTTTCGACCGTGCAACTGTCCACGGAAATATCCGTAATGCGGTCCCAAACTCCGTGCGCGGTATCGGCGAACGTTTCGGCGTGAACGAGACCGGCAAGCGCTTGTATTGCCGGCAGTCGATTGCGTGGCTAGCGTCCGGGAATCCGGTCCAAAGGAATGAAATCGTCCCGTGCACAGTTGATAACGAAATGGGTGCATGCTGAAGCGGCCGAGCAGCTTCTCAACCGTTCCTTCATTATAGGTGGCACGAACAACCGGTGTTCCACAGCTTGGGCAGTGGAGTACTTTCATGAGTTTGATCATGACATCGGCGTGGTGCGCAGGGGGGAGCCTGTTCCTGCTCCAAATTCCATTTGTGCGTTGAGAATCGGTTCGAGTCTGGCTGGCGAGTAGGTCGGAGGTTTCACCCACTTTCCATCGACCCGTTTGTAGCCGCCTACCTTGCTTAGATTTGACCGGTGGACTTCCTGGAAAACTGGCTTCATGTCGATTCCATAGGAGACGGCGGTGCCGTAGACCACATACAGTAAGTCAGCCATTTCCTTGGCGACCGCTGCCAAATTCCCGTTGGCCATCGATTCTTTCAGTTCGTCGAACTCTTCTTGGATGAGACGGATGCGAAGCTGTTTCGTGTCATCAGCTGGGTCAGCGGGAGTCGACTGAATCGCAATCTCAAATTTCCGATGAAAGTCCTCGACCATTTGCTGCTCGTCGGTCATGCCGCCTCCTTTAGTGTTCGGTGTCAAGCGGTAGGGATTTTCTCGGCACAAGCTCCGCCGGTTCGAGGAGTGGAATCTCCTTGTCTGACGAGACCCCCAATTCTTTGAACCGGCGCGCGGCCGGCAAGATACGGGTTTCCAGGGATCCCACGGCGCGGTTGTAGGCCGACACGCTCTTTCCCAGGGCATGACCGACGTCGTTGAAATGTTCGGCCAGCAAGGCCATTCGTTCATAGAGGTCCTTGCCCAGCCGACCGGCCTCCTCCGCATGGGCGTTCAATCGTTCTTGGCGCCAGCCGTAGGCGACGGCCCTGAGCAAGGCCACGAGCGTCGCCGGAGTGGCCAACACCACCCCGCGCGCGAAGCCTTCTTCGATGAGGCGAGGGTCTTGATCCAGGGCGGCTCCGAGGAACTGCTCGCCCGGGAGAAAAAGCACGACGAATTCCGGTGCACGGTCGAACTGCGACCAGTAGGCCTTCAATGATAAGTCATCCATCCGCTTCCGCACCTGCTCGGCGTGCCGGCGCAGGGCTTCTGCCCGCTGCGTATCGTCGCGTGCGTCATGCGCATCGAGGTAGGCTGAGAGTACAGTTTTGGCGTCGACGATGATCCGCCGGCTGCCGGGGAGTTGTACGACCATATCGGGCCGAAACCGGCCGTCCTCGGCAGTGATGGATTGCTGCTCCACAAAATCACAATGTTCAACCATGCCTGCGAGTTCAGCCACACGCTTCAGCGTAATTTCACCCCATTGCCCACGCACTGCGGGTGCGCGCAAGGCTTTGACCAGGTTGCCTGTTTCCTGCTGCAACCGCTGGTGCGATTCCGCCAGCGATTTGAGGTGCTGATCCAGCCCGCCGTAGGCCGACTGGCGCGAGTGTTCCAGCTGTCGCATGTGTTCATCATACCGTTGCAGGGATTCTTGCAGCGGACGCACCAGGCCGTCGATTGCCGCTTGCCGTTGTTGCAACGCGCCGTCTGCTTTGGCGTGCAGCGCCTCGAACGACACCGAAGCCAGTTTCAGAAATGCCTCGTTGTTCTGTTTCAACGCCTCGCCGGACAGGCCTTGGAAAGCATGCAGGAGTTCTTGACGGGCTTGATCGAGCAACGATTGTTGATCGTCGAGTTGCTTCGTGACGCCCTCGATTCTTGCTTCCGCGGCGGCTCGTGCTTGCTGCGCGGCGGCCAGCTCTTTTCCGAGAACGGTTCTGTCCTGCCGATCGAGCGCCAGCTGCTTCCTCAGCTCATCGGTGGTCGCTTCCGCCCGCTGCGATTGAATGCGCAGACGTCCCCAGACCCACAGTCCGGCGAACAGACCGCCGAGTAGCAGGCCGACGAGGAGGCCCATGGCGGGTAGCAAGAGGTCACTCATGAGCTCGGTACTCCACCCGAACAGCAAGGCAGTTCAGTCCGTAGTCGTGAATCATGAGACGGCGTCTCATCTTGTGAGCGGAGCCTACGTAAACCATCGTAAAAGGTCAAGGCACGCACGACCCGGATCAGTCGGGTATCGAAGCGGCTGCGAAGGAATGAGTGTCAGGGGCCGGGATCCACATGAATGGTGCCGGCAGCCGCATTCAGGCGCACCCGCGGTCCCTCTTCCAAGCGCGTCATCACGGCTTCGATATTGACCACGGTCGGAAGGCCGTATTCGCAGGCGATGATCGTGCCATGAGACAGTGTGCCGCCCATTTCCACGATACAAACCGCCGGCGATGTCGAAGAGCGGTGCCATGCCAGGGTCGATCACGGGAGCCACGAGAATGTCTCCCGACTTCACGTTGCTCCAATCGGTCAAAGAACGGAGCAGCCGCACCGGCCCAGTTGCGGATCCAGCGCTGATGGGAAGGCCGACCAATGGTCCGGTTCCATGGGAGCGATTGAAAACGCTGCTGGTCGTGGCAGTTTCCCAATCGCGGATGGTGTCGGGGATTTCGATGGCGGCATTGCGGTTTCGCTCAGCTCGGCGTTCACGAATGATTTCTCGCCAATTCCGGTTCTTTTGGGATACCAGATCGGTTCGATCTTGTACGGTGAGAAAGAAGATATCGTCGCGTGCTTCACACTTCCCTTGTGTGACCAGCAGATCGCCGAGGTGCAGCAGCAGGGTGTGCGTTGCAGTCGAAAAGTACATCAGATGGTGCCGGTTGACTTCCCGCAGGGCGAAAAACCGGCATAACCGTCGATACCACCAGCGGTACATGAACCATCGGTCTAGCCGCCGGGCCAGACGCCGTTTGATTTCTGCCAGCACTTCCACGCTGGTGCGCTCCTGGCGCGACAGCACCTCTTTCCGGCCGAATGGTGTGGCTCCAAGCTGGAGTCGCAGTACAGATAAAATCGCTTGAGGCTTGTCGGCCAGGCGTGACGACATGACATCGGATTCACCAATGCCGCGATGACCATAGTCTTCCATGTAGGCGTCGAAGGCGCGCAAGCACGCCGTTTCTTTCAGCGCCGTGCGGAAGTGTGGGGGGAGCCAGGGCTCCGCGTTGAAGAACACCTCTGCCGCCGGTTCACGCCGTGCGATGTCCATGATTTCCGCGAGGCGCAGGATCTGTTGCGCGCTAATGACTGTGCCTTAGCCAGGCAGGGCCTCGTTTGAGAGGACTCTCCAGTCCGATCCCAGCCAGCGTGATAACAGAAAGCCCAGTGCTTGCAGGCATTGGGCCACTCCGTCCACGATGTCAAACGTGAGCTCGTGCCGGTGAAACCGTGCGCTCAAGTTCATCGAGCTTCCTGACCGTCTCGTCAAATGACAGCACTTCGATCTGTTCCGATCCGAAGTGTTTGGCCATGGTTTTCATCTCGGCGAACCACACCGGGCCATGGGCGGCCGCGCGTCGCATTTCCTTCGACAGCACGATTCCTGTGCGGATGAAGGCGAGCCAGCCGAGTGGATGCACCACCGGAGCAGCTGCGATCGGTTCTCCGTCCATCTGTTTCGGCAGCTGGGCTGGGTCGCCACGTAGTTGCGTGACGAGCATATGGAACAAGGTGACGTTCAGGTAGGGACGTCCATGGAAGATGCGTGTTGACGTCAGGTCATTGGGAATGTGGCAGCCGAGCCGCCGATAGGGTTCGATGATGTACTGGTTCATGAACAGTTCAAGAAAGGAATTCCCCACAGGACTCGGCAATTCCGGCATCGTTTCTTTAAAGTTCGCGCGCGACCACTCGCAATCGTCGTCAGTCAGCTGGGAGGAGGGGGAAACCCCGATGATAGGGCGCGCCTGCTGGAGTAAATCCCAATGCAAGCAAGCTTTGCCGGTAGGCTTCAGTCGTCACGCAGATGCCGGGAGGCACAGGAAATCCAGCCGCCATGAGTCGAGCCAAACCAAGGGCTTTGCTTCCGACCAGTTTGAGCTTGTTGCATCGTACCAAGGGAAGGACGCTGAAATCCGCCATCGGCACGGATAGTATCTACAGCAGAAGGAGGAGGTAAAGATCATTGACGTTGGTTCCGGTTAAGCCGGTGCGGATATGGCACCGCAAGGCCTGAAAGGCCTGGTAGGTGTCATGCCGCTTCAATGCGGAGCGGAGGTCGACGCCTATTTTTTCAGCTTGTGCAGCGGTTGCTCCGCTGATCACCGCACCAGCGACATCGGTTGGCCCGTCGGTCCCATCCGTTCCCAGCGCCGCGAGCCAGACATGAGAGACCCCGGTAAGGTGGAGGGCTGCTGCGGCTGCAAATTCCTGTGCGCGTCCTCCTTTGCCGTGTCCTGTGACTGTCACGGTCGGTTCACCTCCGGCAATGATACATGAAGGGCGTCTCAGTTTTCCGTGTTGCTCTAGGAGGCGTAACGCCTGTCCGACAAATCGCTTTGCCTCCACTCGGGCTTCTCCCACGATGGGATCTGAAAGGCAGTGGGGATAGAGCCCTGCCCGTTCTGCAGCCTGGGCAACCGCGTCGAGCATCTCGCGATTATTGCCGATGATCACATGGTGCACTGAGCGCAGCCGCTGTGAGCCTGGTTTCAGTGTCTCAGGAACGGCCCCTCTGTTCCCTTGGAGCAGATGACGGCGCACAGCGAGAGGCACAGTAAGCCATATCTTGTATCGGCGCAGCACAGAGATGGCATCAGCGAAGGTGGTGGGATCTGGAGCAGTCGGGCCCGATCCGATCGTGCCGATGTCGTCTCCGATGACATCGGAAAGAATGAGGGTCACAATAGTGGCCTGTGTGGAAAGCGCGAGTCCTCCGCCTTTCAGCTGGGACAGATGTTTGCGAACGGTATTTATTTCCTCGATCCTTGCACCGCTTCTCAACAGTAGACGCGTAGTCCGTTGTTTGGTCGCCAGAGTGATGCCCGGAGCCGGAGCGGGCAAGAGGCTTGATGCCCCTCCCGACAACAGGACAATGAGGAGGTCGCGAGGCGTGAGATCGTGAGCCAAGATCTGGATACGTTGAGCGGCGTGCCGTCCCGCACGATCTGGAATCGGGTGGCTGGCCTCGACGACGGCAATCTGTCTTGTCTGGACCCTGTGACCGGGCCGAACCACAACGAGTCCCTGTTCCAATTTGGTCTCCAAGATGTGTTCGATCGCCTGGGCCATCCGAGCGGACGCTTTGCCGGCGCCCACTGCGACGATTCGGTCGATGTGATCAAGGTTATAGGTTCGGCGGCCCACTTGCAGCAGGTGCCCATCGCACGACATGGATTTCAGTAGGGCGTGGTAGGGGTCGGCTGCTGCTAACCCCGTGACAATCAACTTCCGAAGCAATGATTGAGCAGGGGATCTGGGGATGCGAGGCGGCATGAACGAAAGAAGTTATGGCATCTTGTCTTGTTTGAAACAGCGGCTTTGACAGGTTTGACGTGGGATTCTGATGTAGTAGGTCCCTTGGGGCAGGACATCTTTCTTAAACTCGGGATTGAGCATTTTCAATTCGAGAAAGTAGGTGCCGAATTCCTCGGCGATGGAGGTCAGCGCCCGTTGTGACTCCTTCACCGTAACCGTGACGGTTTCTGTTTCCAGCGGGATGTAGAGATCCTTCTTGCTTAGCCCCAGATATTTCTCTGGCTGGGAATAGATTTCCTTCGCCGCAATGATCCTCGGGACATAGCGCATGGTCTCGCGAGGGCCGTGCATTTTCCAGTAGTCATTAATCTTCTGGTCTTTGATCAGCTTGCGGACTCGTTCTTCGCCGGCGTTATAAGAAGCCATGGCCAGGAACCAATCATTCTGCCGAAAGTCTTTCAAGTACTTGAGGTATTTGATTGCTGCTTCGGTGGACATTTCGAGATTGCGGCGTTCGTCCAGGACAGCATCGCTTTTGAGTTGGTAGCGCCGGCCAGTGGACGGGATGAACTGCCAGGGGCCGGACGCTTTGGCTTTGGAGTAGGCTGCCGAAATACACTTACTTTCGACCAGTAGCATATATTTCAGATCGTCCGGCAGGCCCGCCTCGGCCAGTTGCTTCTCGGCTGGTGGAAAACAACGGCCGGTGCGTTTGGCGAGGATGATGCTCTCACCCTGATCTTCCAAGAATTGATAGAACTCATACTCGATACGTTCTCTGACTTGCCAATTGTCGAGAGGCACCGTGAGGCCGGCAAACGTGAGCTTATTGGGCAGTTTGAACGAGCTTAAAAAGAACCGTTCACCTTCTCGCTTGATTTCCGGCAGAATGATCAACCGATCTTCCGGTTCTGTCAGCCTGTCCATCGGATCAGGAAGCATGAGATCTTTGTCGTTTTCCATTTGTTCCGAATGGGGCTGTGGAAATGCAACAGCTGAGGGAGCAAAGCTCACCAATGTCAATGCGAACAACACCATCCCCATGTTCCTAGCGGTCATGCAGTAACTCCTTGAGTATAAGCATAGCAGATACGATTACGATCGGGCATGCTAACAGTGAGCCATCTGACCGGCAAGCAGAATGATGTTTCCGTTCATGCTACACTGCCGCGCAATGAAGACCCTGTCCATTCTGAACGAGACCATTACAAATTGTGAGGCCTGCGCTAGGTTGGTGATCTATCGGCACAAGATCGCGAGGACAAAGCGGCGCCAATTTCTAGAGTGGACCTATTGGGGGAGACCGGTCCCTGGTTTTGGTGATTCGCAGGCGCGCGTGTTTATTGTGGGACTGGCGCCGGCTGCCCATGGCGGCAATCGAACCGGGCGTGTTTTCACGGGTGATTGCAGCGGCGACTGGCTCTACGAAGCGTTGCATGTATTTGGTTTTGCCAATCAGCCGACCTCAACGCACAAGGAAGACGGCTTGCGTCTGAGCAACTGCTACATCGCGTCGGTCGTGCGCTGTGCTCCACCGGATAACAAGCCGTTGCCGAGAGAATTTGCCGCCTGCCGGCCTTATTTAGTGAGTGAGCTTCAGCTGTTCAAATATGTGCAGGTAGTGATTACGTTGGGAAAGATCGCCTTCGATCACTATCTGAAAGCTTGCCGAGATCTCGGCCACATACTCCCGGCGCCCGTTCCGAAATTCGGCCATGGTAAGATGTACCACCTGCCCTGGGGCATTACCCTGATCGGGTCCTACCATCCTAGCCAGCGCAACACGCAGACCGGTTTTCTCACTCGCCCGATGTTCCACTCGGTGTTCTGGAAAGCCCGGACGATCATTGACGGAGAATAGCGGTAAGCAATTGATCCGGAATGCGCGATAAAGCAGCCGTGCTCTGTTCTCTTTTCGATTTTCTGGAGCGGAGGCGAGCCAGGGTGATCCCTGAACTGCGTACACTGAGTGAGCAGCGCCCACTTCGGGCTACGTTCAATTCAATCGTGCGTGCGCGCTCGGCGAGCACAGGGGATTACCCGGGCTTGCCTCCGCGAGTCTTACTGCTGCCCTTTTGCTTTCCAGTCGTCGAGGAACTTCTTCAATCCGACATCGGTCAGCGGGTGCTTGAAGAGTGACTGGAATATGTTGTAGGGCATCGTGCAGATGTGGCCACCTGCCAGTGCTGATTCCACGACATGCTGCGGATGGCGGACGCTGGCCACAAGGACTAATGTCTTGTAGTCGTAATTCTTGTAGATGGTGACGATTTGACGAATCAGCGCCATGCCGTCCGAGCTGACATCGTCCAATCGGCCGATGAACGGCGAAATGCACCAGGCGCCCGCTTTGGCGGCGAGAAGGGCCTGTGTTGGAGAAAAGCAGAGCGTCACATTCACGCGAATGCCTTCCGCCGCGAGTTTGCTCGTTGCCTTGATACCTTCCGGAATCAGCGGACATTTGACCACGATGTTTTTGTGGATATTGGCGAGTTCTCTGCCTTCCTTCACCATGGCGTCCGCTTCCACGCTGACGACTTCGGCGCTAATCGGGCCGTCCACGATCTTGCAGATTTCCTGGAGCATTTCCTTGAAGCTGCGGCCTTCTTTGGCCACCAGCGATGGATTTGTGGTCACACCGTCCAAAACGCCGAAACTGGCAGCCTCATAAATCTCTTTCACGTTAGCTGTATCAAGAAAAAACTTCATTGTGGGCTCCTTTCATGTCATGCCCGATGCGGTTTCACATGCGGCCAATTCGGTATCGGTCATTATAAGAAGAACTTGATATTTTTGCCATAGGTCTGCACAGTAGTTTGGCGGGCTTCTGAGCGGGGAATACAATTTCGTCGGCCTTCCATGGGATCATCAAGCTGGAGATTGTACAATGCGACGATCTGCATGGCTCTTGTTCCTGACTGTGCTGCTCACCGCCTGCGGAGGCGGCAACCCGTATCTTGACGCGTCACTCAAACCGGTAGAGCTTCAGGGAAAAGACAAGGCTTGGTTTGAAAAGAACTGGGGCACTCCTGACGGTAAAACGATGCGCTTCTTTGGCGGCGAGACCTGGACTTACTACCGTATTGGCGGAGGAAAGTTCGGCCCACTGCTGTTCAACTTCTCACCGTACCAATGCCAGATCACACTGAAATTTGACAAGGAAGATAAGCTGTCCGACTCGAGTTATTTCGGCTGTTAACTGGATTGTCGGTTCTTAAATGCGTCCGCACATCGCTTGCTGCAAAAACAGTAGGTTTGGCCGCTGACCGTCTCAGTCACCGCGTTTCGCCGTGGGACGAATGTATGACACACCGGGTCTTCAACCATCTGATCTTGATCCAGAGATGTTCCCCGATCCCCCACCGCATTGTTTCTGAATCCTCGAACCGCCTGCCGTAGCAAGAAATATAGAATGACGAGGAGTGCGGAAATGAGCAAAAATCTATACATTGTGGCTTACCATGGATCTGGCTACAATCCTATGGGAGGGGGTGAGACCTGTCAAGCCAGACCAGCTGGTTCTCTTCATGAAAATGCGCAAACCCACATACCCAAAAGGACTAGGGGCAACTAGGTGTATACGGGAACCCTTTCATCTCTCCATCCAGTACTTCAGGAGGATATGCTGCACTGAGAGAAAATGGTACAGTCTGGTCCATGAAGACATGTGATAAATGCCATGGCACGATGTTGCTGGAACGGGCAGTTGATTTGGATGCTGGACTTGCGATCGCAGTATTCGCGTGTTTGAATTGCGGTCGCCGGAAAGCAGCGGATCAAGAACCTCGTCCCATCACGGCCCGACATTGACTGCTGGATAGCCACCCACAGCTGCTGATCTGTGAGAAACGGAACGCCGCCTCTCGATCCTGCACCAGCTAGCTCGAACTAGCTGAGTCAGTCCGGTTATCGGATTCGGACCTTGTCCAAATTAATGACGAGGTGTCAGCTGCATTGGCGAGAGACCTGAGAGGAAGCCGTGTGCGCCGCAAGTGCGGCCACAGACGGTTACTTTAGCCCCAACACGTCCATCATGTCGGAACGCATATATAATCTCCCGTATTCACTTAGGGTCAGTTCCGTTTGGTTCGTATGACTGACAGATACCGTCAAAAATGGATAAACCCATTGGCACAAATAGAACCTAGTTCTCAGTAAGTCACTTCTTCTTCACTTTTGCGTAGTTCTCGCACCCATCCTCGTCTTTCAGATCGCACGCTTTCCCGAAATAGTTCAGTGCGTCGGCGTTGCTTTGTTTCACGCCCGCGCCGTAGTAATACATCAGACCCAGATTGTAACACCCTCCTGCAAATCCCCCGTCACACGCTTTACGATAGAACTTTACTGCCTGAAAGAAGTCTTGTGTGACGCCTGTGCCTTTGTCATACATCAGACCCAGATTGTTACACCCTCCCGCACTTCCCCCATTACATGCTTTACGATAGAACTTAACTGCCTGAGTAAAGTCTTGTGTGACGCCTGTGCCATTTCTATACATCACACCCAGATTGAAACACCCTATCGCATTTCCCCCGTCACACGCATTACGATACAATGTGACCGCTTGAACAAAGTCTTGTGTGACGCCTGTGCCTTTTTCATACATCCAACCCAGATTGTAACACCCTGTCGCATAACTCCCGTCACACGCTTTACGATACAACGCAACCGCCTCAACAAAGTCTTGTGTGACGCCTTTGCCAAGGTCGTACATCAGACCCAGATTGAAACACCCTGCCGCATAACCCCCATCACACGCTTTACGATACAACGCAACCGCCTCAACAAAGTCTTGTGTGACGCCTGTGCCGTCGTAATACTTCACACCCAGATTGAAACACCCTCCCGCAAATCCCCCGTCACACGCTTTACGATAGAACTTTACTGCCTGAGTAAAGTCTTGTGTGACGCCTGTGCCATTTCTATACATCACACCCAGATTGAAACACCCTATCGCATTTCCCCCGTCACACGCATTACGATACAATGCGACCGCTTGAACAAAGTCTTGTATGACGCCTGTGCCTTTTTCATACATCCAACCCAGACTGGCACACCCTGACGCATCACCCCTGTCACACGCTTTATGATACAACGCGACCGCCTCAACAAAGTCTTGTGTGACACCTTTGCCAAGGTCGTACATCAGACCCAGATTGAAACACCCTGCCGCATCGCCTTGGTCGCATCGCGCTCTGAGTTCTTTGACTTCCTGAGACTCTTCTGCCAACGAGAGACTCGGAAAGACACACGCCGCGACTAGAGTACTGACGAGAAGGAGATAACGAAGATTCATAGTTGAACCTCCGAGAAGAGTTTACGAGAAAATGAGCAGAGGCAAGTATACAGAAACTAGACGGTGCGTCCTAATGCCTTATACACCGCGCCGCAAGATCACTCCACTAACCGAAGAAGAAAAACGGTTGGATTACATCAACAACAGCGATGCTCGGTTGGCAATTCAGAACTTGAGGAGAGCGAAGGATGCTTTGAAAATCGTGGTCAATGCGGTGGCGCGAGGCGAGTTTCCTGGGTCTTTCGCAGGTTAGACTTGGAAGAACAAAAAAAGTTTATTTTTGTAAACTTTCTGTGACCGCCTAGGACGCATCTGACACGAGTAGTAAGAGGGTCCCTAGGAGTCATTACGGAACGATTTTAGAACGAATTTGCTTCGCAGGATGAGCTGGGTCTGTAGCAGTTACTACACGTGTGTGAGTGGTTCGGGAAGTTACGCTTTTTACACACATTCGTCGCACACATTTATATGTAAATAGTAAGTAATTGATATATAATGTAAAAGTAAACTATTGTTTCAGTCCCAACACATCCATCATGTCGTAGAGGCCTGGAGGCTGTCTGACGACCCAGCGTGCTGCACGGAGGGCACCACGGGCGAAGGTGGCGCGACTACTGGCTCGATGCGTCACCTCGATCCGTTCCCCCATGCCACCGAATAAAATGGTGTGGTCGCCGACAATGTCACCGGCACGAATGGTCTGAATCCCAATTTCTTTTTGCTTTCGCTCGCCAATCAACCCTTTGCGCATATACACGCCGACCTGATTCAAGTCACGATTGACCGCACGTGCGAGGGTCTCGGCGATCTTGAGCGCCGTGCCGCTGGGGGCATCTTTCTTAAGTCGGTGATGGGCCTCAATGACTTCGATGTCGTACTCGTCCCCGAGCGTCCTGGCCATCTCGCTGATAACTTTATAGATGAGATTCACGCCCACGCTCATGTTGGGAGAAAAGACGCAGGGGATGTGCTTGGTCAGCGATTTGAGCTCCTCGAGTTGCACCTCTTCGAACCCCGTCGTCCCGATCACCATGGCTCGTCGGTGGTGCACTACGGCACGCAGATGTTCGAGGGTTGCGGTCGGTGAGGAGAAATCGATGACCACTTCGGCTCGATCGAGCAGGGCTGAGAGATCATCGGTAATCGGGACACCGGAATGGCCGCAGGCGGCCGTTTCGCCGGCGTCTTCGCCAAGCGCGTGATGGCCCTTGCCCTCGACCGCACCGGAGAGGGCGAGCGCCGTGGAGTCATGGATCAGCGCCACTAATTGGCAGCCCATGCGTCCGGCGGCTCCTGCGACAATGACTTTGATCATGGGATCCATCTCCGTAGTGTGTATAGAATTAGATCAAGCCGGCGTCCTTCAGAGCGCGCGTTAATTTCTCTCGCGTATCTTGGGCCATCGGGCAGAGCGGCAAACGCAATTCGGGATCGATCTTGCCCATCATGCCAAGCGCTTCTTTCACCGGAATGGGATTGGTTTCAAAGAACAGCGCCGCAAACAACGGCGACAGGTTGAAGTGAATTTGCCGAGCTTCTGCAACCCGCCCATCGGCAAAGGTTTTCACGAGTTCAGCCATCTCAGTCGGCATAATGTTGGCCGTCACAGTAATGACGCCTTGGGCTCCGACCGCCATCATCGGCAGCGTCAGGGAATCATCGCCGGCCAACACGGTTAGGCGGTCTCCGCACAACTGAACAACATCCGATGCCTGCTGCACCGAACCACTACCTTCTTTGACGCCGACGATCGTATTGATCGCCGCAAGCCTAGCGATCGTCGCCGGCAGCATGTTGACACCGGTCCGTCCTGGAATATTGTACAGCACCAACGGCAGATCGACGGCCTCTGCCACTGCCTTATAATGACGGTACAGCCCTTCTTGAGTGGGCTTGTTGTAGTAGGGCGTAATCAACAACGCGCCGTCGGCTCCGACCTGCTTTGCGTGCGTGGTTAATGCCATGGCCTCTTCGGTGCTGTTCGAGCCGGTGCCGGCGATCACCGGGACGCGCCGGTTCACCACTTCCACCGTCAGCTCGATGACCCGATTGTGCTCGTCATAAGACAGCGTGGCGGATTCGCCGGTGGTGCCGCATGGGACAATGCCGTTTGTGCCGTTGGCGATCTGCCACTCGATGAGTTCTGCCAACGCCCGCTCGTCGACTTTCCCTTTCCGAAACGGCGTGACGATGGCGACCAGTGAACCGGTAAACATGCGGGGTCTCTCAGTTTAAAAATGCCGGAATAGTTTCGCCCTTGATCAAGTCGTCGTAGGTCTCTCGCTCGCGAATCACGTGAATCTCTCCGCCTTTGATCAGCACTTCGGGGATACGGGGGCGTGAGTTGTAATTCGAGGACATGACGAACCCATAGGCTCCCGCGCTCATCACGGCTAGCAGTTCTCCGGGCTTCACGGCCGCCAGTAATCGATCCTTGGCCAGGAAATCTCCAGATTCGCACACAGGCCCGACGATGTCCATTTGCCGCTTGGCCCGGTGGGCCGCTTCTTCATCGAGGGGCCGGATTTCGTGGTACGCTCCATAGAGGCTGGGGCGGATCAAGTCGTTCATGGCCGCATTGACAATCACGAAATGCTTGGTTTCCCCGGCCTTCTCGTACAGTACCTTAGTCACCAGAATGCCGGCATTGCCGACGATCACACGGCCAGGCTCCATGAGCAGTGTCAAGCCCAAATCCTTGATGAGCGGCAAAATCGCGTCGGCCAAATCTTGGGGCAAGGGCGGCTTCTCCTCCGAATAGGTGATGCCGAGCCCGCCTCCGATGTTCAGGTAGCGAATGTTGATCCCCTGGGCTTTCAGGGTATCGATGAGCGTTACGACTTTCTTCAGTGAATCGACGAATGGGGTTACGTCCGTCAGTTGTGAGCCGATGTGGGCATGGACACCAACGACGTCGGTATGGTCCAAGGAGGACGCCATCTTGTATTCCTCCAGCGCCCGATCCGCCGCGATCCCGAACTTGCTCTTCTTCATGCCCGTAGAGATGTAGGGATGTGTTTGGGGGTCTACGTCCGGGTTGATCCGGAGGGCGATCCGCGCCTTCTTCCCGATCGAGGCCGCCACCTCGTTGATGACGTGAATTTCCGCAGACGATTCGACGTTGAACATGAGGATGTCGGCCTTCAGCGCGTCGCGGATTTCCTCCGGCGATTTACCGACGCCGGCGAACACAATTTTTGAAGCCGGCACACCAGCTTTCATGGCTCTGAACAACTCGCCCCCTGAGACGATATCCGCGCCGCTCCCTTCCTTCGCCATCAACCGCAAGATGGCCAAATTGGAATTGGCTTTCATCGCAAAGGCGATCACGTGGGGGATATTCTTGAAGGCGCTGTCGTACGCCTGGAAATGGCGGAGGAGCGTTGCATGGCTGTACACATAACAGGGGGTGCCAACCTCTTTCGCGATCCGGCTGACCGGCACATCTTCGCAATGCAATTCGCCGTGGCGATATTCAAAATTGTTCATGGTGTCAATCCTCACTCTGTCGCCGACTCCCTGGACATTGGCATTACGACGGGTAGTGGGTGTTATCTCGTGCCGACAGGACGCAATGGGGGCAAGTTTTCGTCCTGTCCTAACAGCGCGGGATCCTTTTCCTCAGGCTCAGTGGAGGTGTCGCGCTGATTCGCCTCGTGGGCCTCCTGGATGTTCTTCTGTCGTTCGATGACCGGCGCAACACCGATGGTCTCCGGGGCAACCGGCCCGCCTGCCACGCCGCATGCGCTCAACAGCCCTATCGCAGCAATGAGTGCGAGCCTTCTCATCGAAGCACCCGGTCCAATGCGTGAATCCGTTGCTCCACCTGGTGTCTGGCTGTTCCTCCGATTTGGCGCTTGTGCGCGATCGCCGCTGAGACGGACAATCGGGCGAACACGCTCTTTTCGATTCGATCAGAAAGGGATCGCAGCTCAGCCAATGAGAAATCCGTCAACTCACGACCTTGATCCAGCGCCACCCGCACGATCCGTCCGGCGATGCCGTGGGCGTCACGAAACGGCACACCCCGTTCCACCAAATAATCGGCCAATTCCGTGGCGAGCAGTCCGCCGCGCTGCACCGCACGGCCGAGCACGGCGCGGTTGACCTTAAGCTGCCGCATCAATTCCGTCATGACGTTCAGGGAAGCCGTTACTGTATCCAGGGCGTCGAACAGCGCCGGCTTATCTTCCTGCAAGTCTCGATTGTAACTCAAGGGGAGGGCTTTCAGCGTCGTCAGCAGACCGATCAGATGTCCGTAAACCCGCCCGGTTTTTCCGCGGACCAATTCGGGCACATCGGGATTCTTTTTCTGAGGCATCATGCTGCTGCCGGTGCAAAAGGCGTCGGGAAGATCGACGAACTGGAATTCCTGCGAAGCCCAGATGATCAATTCTTCACTGAGCCGGGACAGATGCATCATGATGAGCGACAGAGCCGAGGCCGTTTCTACCATGAAGTCGCGGTCAGACACGGCATCCATACTGTTAGCCGTCACCATGGGGAATCCCAGCAGTTTAGCCGTATAGCGCCGATCCACCGGATAGTTCGTACCGGCTAAGGCTCCTGAGCCGAGCGGCATGACGTTGAGCCTGGTTCGGGTATCGCGGAGCCGTCCCTTATCTCGCTCGAGCATCTCGATATAGGCGAGGAGGTGATGGGCGAATAGGACAGGTTGGGCGCGTTGCAAGTGGGTATAGCCGGGCATGGCGATTGACAGATTGGCCTTCGCTTGGGCCAGCAGCACTCGTTGCAGCTCCGTGCAGTGCTCGATTAACCGGTCGAGTTGGTCGCGGAGATAGAGCCGGATGTCCAATGCCACCTGGTCGTTTCGGCTGCGCCCTGTGTGGAGCTTGCCGCCCAACGGTCCAATCAGTTCAGTCAGCCGCCGTTCAATTGCCATGTGAATGTCTTCGTCCTGGGACTTAAATGTGAACCGTCCCCGGTCCAGCTCTGTTTTGACCGAGTCGAGTCCGCGCACGAGAATCCGCGTCTCGCCAGGCGACAACACGCGTGCTTTTTCAAGCGCTTTGCAGTGCGCGATGCTTCCCCGAATATCATGAGCATATAGCCGCTGATCGACAGCGATCGAGACAGTGAAGGCTTCGACGAGCCTGTTTGTGTTCTCGCGAAACCGTCCACCCCAGGCTTTGCCGGCCGCGGCCATTGTCCCGGTGTTCCGTTTCGCGCGCGCCATCAGGCCGAGGCCTTCCGCCGCTGGGCCCTGATTTTCAACCGCAAGCCGTTCAGCCGGATGAACCCTTCGGCGTCTTTTTGATTGTAGACTTCGTCCTCTTCAAACGTGGCGATGTCCAGGCGATAGAGCGAGTGCTTCGACTTGCGGCCAGCGAGGGTGCAATGGCCTCTATACAGTTTGACGCGGGCCGTGCCGCTCACGTCTTTCTGCGCGGCATCGATCGCCGTCTGCACCATCTCGCGCTCGGGGCTGAACCAATAGCCGTTATAGATGAGGCCTGCGTAACGCGGAATCAAACTGTCCCGGAAATGGAGCACTTCGCGGTCCATGGTCAAGGATTCGAGCCCCCGGTGGGCCACGTGAAGAATGGTCCCACCCGGCGTCTCATAGATGCCCCGCGATTTCATGCCGACATAGCGGTTTTCGACCAGGTCGACACGACCGATCCCGTGTGCCCCACCTAGCTTGTTGAGGTGAGCCAAGAGGGCTGCTGGACTCATCTTCTTGCCGTCCACCGCCACAGGATTTCCCGCTTCATAGTCGATTTCAATTTCCAGCGCCTTGTCCGGGGCCTTTTCGGGTGACACGGTCATCTGGAAGATTTCGTCCGGCGGAGATTCCCAGGGATCCTCCAGAATGCCGCCCTCATAGCTGATATGAAACAGATTCAAGTCCATGCTGTAGGGCTTGGCTTTCGTCGCCGTGACCGGAATGCCGTGCCGGTCGGCGTACTCGATCAATTCGCGACGCGATTTCATCGTCCACTCGCGCCAGGGCGCAATGATTTTTAAACTCGGTGCAAGCGCCGTGTAGGTCAGTTCAAACCGCACTTGGTCGTTGCCTTTGCCTGTCGCGCCGTGCGACACCGCCTCAGCCCCTTCCTTCAAGGCGATCTCGGCCTGCCGACGTGCGATCAGCGGGCGCGCGATCGACGTGCCGAGCAGATAACAGCCTTCATACGTGGCGTTTCCTCGCAGCATGGGGAACACATAATCTTTCACGAACGTTTCACGCAGATCTTCGACGTAGACCTTCTTGACGCCCAGTGACTGAGCCTTGGCTTTAATGGCTTTCAGGTCTTCACCCTGGCCGAGGTCCGCGCAGAATGCGATGACCTCCGCGTCATAGGTTTCTTGCAGCCACTTCAAGATGACCGAGGTGTCGAGCCCGCCTGAGTAGGCGAGGACAATCTTTTTGATCGGTTTGAGTTTCATGCCAGTTTCTGCCTATGCGTTGTTTGGTTTGCCGAGCAGCTGCGATAGAATTGCCTTCTGCATATGCAGCCGGTTTTCCGCTTGATCGATTACCACCGATTGAGGTCCATTGAGCACATCTGCCGTGATTTCTTTGCCGCGATGGGCCGGCAGGCAGTGCATCACGATGGCGTCCGGTTTGGCCCGTTGGAGCAGCCGGTGATTCAGTTGATACGAGGCTAGGGCTTTCAGCCGTCGGACCTGTTCCCGCTCGCGGCCCATGCTGATCCACACGTCGGTATAGACCACATCCGCCTCCTTTACTGCAACGTGAGGATTCTCGAAGATTTCGATGGCGGCATTGGTCGATTCTGCTTCGATCCGCGCCCGGTCGATCACATGCTGATCCGGCTGGTACCCGACCGGGCATCCCACCGCCATCCGCATGCCCATCTTGGCGCCAGCTTCGATCAGGGAATTGGCGACATTGTTTCCGTCTCCCACATAGGCCACGGTAAGGCCGTTGAGCCGACCCTTGAATTCTTGAATCGTCAACAGATCGGACAGAGCTTGGCAGGGGTGACTATGGTCGGTCAGCCCGTTGATGACCGGCATATCGGATGCCGCCGCCCATTCTTCGATGTTAGCATGGTCATAGGTCCGGATCACGATGCCATCCAGATAGCGGGATAACACCCGCGCGGTGTCCGACACACTCTCGCCGCGCGATAGGTGGATGTCTCCCATGGCAAGCACCAAGGCGTGACCGCCCAGTTGATTCATCCCGGCTTCGAACGACACCCTGGTGCGGGTCGAGGGTTTTTGAAACAACAGCCCCAGCGTTTTCCCCGGCAGCAACCGATGCGATATTCCTTTTTGCTGTTTGATCTTGAGCGAAGCGGCTAAGCGCAGCAAGTCGGTGATCTGCACGCGCGGCATCGCCGCGATGTCCAAGAGATCCTTGGCGTAGCCTGGTGCGCGGCGCGGCTGTCGGGACTTATGCGTCATCAATGATGCGGATCCTTTTCTTCCCCGGCCCTCCGCGTGAGAATCGTCGTGAGCGTCTCAAGAAGTTTGTCGATCTCCTGTTGCGTGATGATAAGTGGCGGAACGAACCGCACGACGTGCTCGCCTGTCGCGTTGATGAGCACTCCACGCGCCAAACAGTCGGCTACGATGGTTTTGGCGTCGATGGTCAGCTCCATGCCTTGGAGCAGGCCGATGCCGCGCACATCGCGGACGGCTCGATAACGCTCCTTGCAGCTCGCTAAGCCTTTCGCCAGGTACTCCCCCATCCGCTTGACCTGATCCAAGATCGATCCTTCGAGCAGTGCGCGGCACACGACCAGCGCCGCGGCGCAAGCCAGGGGATTTCCCCCGAAGGTCGAGGCATGTGCTCCGGGCACAAAAGCCGAGGCCACCGACTCTTTCGCCAAACACGCGCCGATTGGAACCCCGCCGGCCAACCCCTTGGCGAGCGTCATAATATCGGGCGTCACCCCCAATTGCTGATATGCGAAGAGCGTACCGGTCCGGCCCATGCCGGTCTGGACTTCGTCGAAGATGAGCAGAATGTCTCGCTTCGTGCAGAACTCACGCAGGCGCTTGAGGTAGTCTCGGTCGGCCACGTAAACGCCGCCTTCACCCTGGATAGGCTCGAGCATAATCCCGGCTGTTCGTTCGTTGGTCAGGGACTCGATTGTCGCAAAGTCATTGAAGAACGCGTAGCCAAATCCTGGCATCAGCGGTTCGAAGCCCCTTTGAACTTTGTCTTGTCCAGTGGCGGTGATCGTCGCGAGTGTCCGGCCATGGAACGAATTCTTCATCGTGATGATTTCGAACCGATCTTCGCCGTACTTGGTGTGCGCATAGCGGCGCGCCAGTTTGATCGCGGCTTCGTTGGCCTCTGCGCCGCTGTTGCAGAAGAACACCCGGTCGGCAAAGGAGTGCTCAACGAGGGTTTTTGCCAATTCGACTTGCGGTTTTGTGTAATAGAGATTGGAGGTATGGATGAGCTGAGCGGCCTGGCGTTGAATGGCCTGAACCAGATCCGAATGTCCATGCCCCAGGACATTGACGGCGATGCCACCGACGAAATCGAGATATTCCCGACCTTCTAGGTCGTAGACTTTCGAGCCCCGCCCCCGCACGATCGAGATCGGCTGGCGAGCATAAGTCTGCATTAAATACTTGGCCGCGGCTTCTCGTAATTCTTCAGTAGGCATGGCACACGTACCGCATTGGAAAGTCAGGAAAATTAGCACAGGACTGGTATGAAAGCAACCTGACTGAAAGAGACGGAGAAGGTGAGGGAAGCCCGATTTTCAGATTGTTCTGAAGGGAAGTGGCAGCGTTTGTAAGATCGGTCATTTGCTTCAGCCCTGAGTGTGCTAAGCTGCGGACGATGAGGTTGTGCAACCGGTGTACCCAACAGAATCCGGAAGATGCCAATTTTTGTCATCAGTGCGGCGCCGCGCTCGGCGCGGGCACCGATACTGGCGACCATGGTTCCGCCGCCACCCAGATGGAGGAATCCGCCGAACATCCTGCTTCCCCACCGATCCAGGATGAAGAGACTGCCTGGCGCCAATTTATCGGTCCCAATGCCGACCGGTATCTGAAGGCGTTCAAAAAGTTTTCATCGGATGGGCGCCCCAAATTCGCGTTATCCTGGAATTGGCCGGCATTCTTGTTTATTTCGTTTCTGTGGTTTCTGTACAGGAAGATGTATCTCCACGCCTTCGTCTATGCGGTCGGCCCCATGATTTCAACCTACCTCACGGGCGATTTCACCGCCGGCTTTATTTGGAGTGTCATGGCAGGCGCCACGGCGAACTATCTCTATTACTGGCATTGCAGGGAGCACATCGGAGAAATCACAAAACCCGGCGGACTGAATCCGGTTGAGCAAGAGACCGCGCTCAAGGAATCAGGCGGTGTGCAATCGTATGTCATCTGGGTCGGTGTCGTGTTTTATCTGATGTTTCTCGTCACACTTGCCAAAATGGTTCAGGAGGGTCCGACGGATCCGGATCTGCGTCCAGCAAAACCGGAGCGATTGGCGGCGAGAACGAGTATAAAGGCATCCGGAGTCTGACAGGATCTGGTGGTTTTCCGGAGAGATAGTCACGTCACGTCGTGATGTCGCGATCCATTTTTCTTTGGGCGTGCGGACTATCATCGGCTTGAGGGGAACAGACGATGGCTCAGTTGATTCTGGTTCGTCACGGTGAATCGCAATGGAATTTGGAAAATCGTTTCACCGGTTGGGTGGACGTGCCGCTCTCCCCACGTGGGACTCAAGAAGCGAAGGATGCGGGAGTCAAACTGAAGGGGTTTATCTTCGACCGGGCATTTACCTCTGTGTTGAGCCGTGCCAATGAAACCTTGAGGCTGATCTTGGAGGCCGTCGATCAGGCAGGCATTCCCATAGAAAAAAACAAGGCGCTGAACGAGCGGATGTACGGAGATCTGCAAGGATTGAACAAAGAGGAGACGGCAAAGAAGTACGGCGACGCCCAGGTCAAGATCTGGCGACGCAGCTACGACGTGAAGCCGCCGGGCGGGGAAAGTTTAAAAGACACAGCCGAGCGGGTGTTGCCTTACTACGAAGCCAAGATCAAACCGTATTTGCTCAAAGGCGAGACGATTCTCATTGCCGCCCACGGTAACAGCCTGCGAGCGCTGGCGATGCAGTTGGAACAGCTGACGAAGGAGCAGGTGTTGGAACTGAACATCCCCACCGGCGTGCCGTTGCTCTACGAACTGGATCACAACGGGAAGATGCTTGCACACCGATTTCTGCAACCAACTAAAAACTCATAATTCTACATTATCCCACCTCTTCCAACAGTCGGCCGTATTCCGCCGCCGGAGCATAGTCGATCAACAGCACCAGCAACTTCTGTCGGTCTTCGGGAGGGACGAGCCCTAGGTCTTCGATCCGTGATACCGCTTCGGCGCTGATCGCCATGTGGCTCATGCCTTCCTGATCTACCAACCGTCCGTATTCGGCTCGTCGTGTGTCCAATTCATCCCGGTACTCTTTCCAACTGCCGGTACCAAGTTGGCCCGGTTGCCACCAGATTGCTTGGATCGTTTCCAGCAGTGTGGAGCTGATCGCTTCGCGATACTTCGCCGGGATATGAGCGTCAATGGCGGCCGAGATCCAATACAGATTCAATGACAAGATTTCCCGTGAAATTGCATGTGCATCAGATTCAGAGACGGTGACCCCATACTCTTCGAGCTGCGACGGAGAGATTGGCTGTGGCATGGCGTTGAACAAGGCAGATGCGGCTTGTGCAGGAGTCATGGCAGATGATCAAACAGTCTGCTGTGTGTTCAGCGAGTCCAAGAATACTGTAAGGCCTGCTCGTTCCTCAAGTAGGGGCTGTGTTATCGTGGATGTCGAGTGAGAGTGATGTACGCTTGGGAGCGAGGAGTCACGCGGCTTTGGCGGGTTGCCAGCGAAGACCGGCATTCAAAATATTCTGCAGCAGGTCCTGATACTGGTAGCCGGTCTTTGTGGCCGAATCGGCGAAGTCTTCGTCCGGATGATTTTGTGCGCACCACACATTCAGATGGCGGACGAAGCTTCTGCTATAAGATCGGAGCGAATAGTACAGGGGATAGCGTTGAGACGATTTGTCGAAGATCTGCTGACGGACTTTACGGCGCCAGATCTTGTAGGCGTTTTCAATCGGGTGGCCGGCTTCATGGCGCAAGATGCGCAGGCACCAGTCCGTCGTATCTCCTTCCACTTCCAACATCTGGGCTTATCCAAGCTTCGCCAAACAGGGATAGGCGAGGTAGAACGGCACGGCGATGCCGGAGACACCATTGGGAGTAAACCACTCGCTTGAGAGCCAAAAATGGGGACGAAAGAGCAGTCTTCGTGCTTCCAATTTATGGTTCAGTTTGACATTTGGCTGATCGAGAAACCCTCCACGAATTTCGACATGAACATCGCACATCGGCAAATTCAGAAGTGCGTCATCGGGTCGCGAGGCTCACGCCGGTTCTTCTTGTCCCGTGGTGGGTGTTTTGAGAATATCCATCTCTTCGTACCGCCTCAACAGTCGGATCTTCCCGTGATTGTTTGTTCATAAGAAAATATAGCACGCGCAACGTAAGACACTGCTGGATGGAGTCGGCGTTGAGGAGGATGAAGCCGCAGCAAGCAGAGAAACAGTCCGAAAGAGTCAAGGCCGCACGACAACACTCGTTGTAAGACTCACGGTCGACAGGCTGTCGTGCGAGCGGGTACAATCCTGCCTATGCACGTGCCCGACACATCACTCGCCCCGCTTCACAAGCTGGACGAGGAAACGGAAAAACTGCAAACGCGGCTATGCCGGCTGGTGGGCCAGGCCATCGCCGGCTACCGTCTCATCGAAGACGGCGACAAGGTGATGGTGTGCTTGTCGGGAGGCAAAGACAGTTATGGCTTGCTGGATATCCTCCTCGTTTTGCAACGCCGCGCGCCAGTGAAGTTTGATTTGGTAGCCGTCAATCTCGATCAAAAGCAGCCGGGCTTCCCGGTCCATGTGCTGCCTGAGTATCTGGCAAGCCGGGGTGTGCCTTTCCACATCGAGACACGTGATACCTATTCGATTGTGAAGCGGCTGATTCCGGAGGGACAGACAACTTGCTCGCTGTGCTCGCGATTACGGCGAGGCCATCTCTATCGGATAGCGACGGAACTCGGCGCCACCAAGATCGCCCTGGGCCATCATCGCAACGATATCGTTGAGACGCTCTTTCTGAACCTGTTCTACACCGGAAAACTCAAAGCGATCCCACCCAAGCTGCGGTCGAAGGACGGGCGGCATCTGGTCATTCGTCCGCTGGCCTTTGTGAAAGAGGCGGATCTAGCGCGCTATGCTGAGTTGCGGACATTCCCCATCATCCCCTGTGACCTCTGTGGATCACAGGAAGATCTGAAGCGGAAAAAGGTGAAGACCTGGCTCCGTGACTGGGAACGGGAGTCACCTGGTTGCTCCGACAGTATGGCTGCCGCTTTGACCAATGTCGCCCCCTCGCTCTTGATGGACCCCCGGCTGTTCGATTTCAAATCTCTCGAGTCAACGGCAACTGGTCAACCCGAAGGCGATGTCTGGTTGGACGAGGAATCGGTCCTGCACGAGAATCTCAATGTCTCGATTCCTTCGATAGAGGCTTTCCGTCAATCTTAAGTCCGTTGTGACGTGTTCCCGCTCGGAGAGCATTCACTTTGTCAGCGTGACGATGGTTTCGGGTGGCTGATGAATGCGCAGGTAGGGCTAAGGCTCATCCCAATTTGGAGCCAGCCTGGCATTGCAAGATCGGCAAGGTGATCGACGAACTTACACTGAACGACGAAGAAAACTAGGTTGCATGGGGCCCTGGACGGTCAGGTGATCTGCTGATTCTGTGACAAGTAGAAAGTAGAATGGTGAAGAGTTAGTGAAATGCCCGTTGCTGTATTGAAAAAAGGCTCGCGAGATGGTTGTGAAGTGCTGCGAGATCATTAAGTAGCGCAATCTTCGTATTCTCCAAGAGTTGCTCCATAGCGACTGCGCCCTTACCGCCTACTGCGATATGCCAGCGATGAGAGAGTAATTGTAGGTCTTGGAGCAAGCGGTGTGCTTCTTCGTCCGATTTCGTTTCAGTCAAGGACAGAAGAATCAAGTCCGGACGCACACGTTCGCACAGCGCCTCCAAATCCTCCAGTGGGAGATTGGGCCCCAGGTAATACACATGGCAGCCACGCGCCGCAGTGAGGTAAGCCACGGCTTGTGCGCCGATTTCATGAAACTCACCGTTCGGACAGGCGATCAGCACGCGGGGGCCAAACTCGTTGATCGGCAGCTGATTCATTGCGGAGAAGAGTTTCTGCTGGATAACTTTCGTGACGTAATGTTCAATGGCTATATTCAGCCGGCCTTCATGCCACAGCTCGCCAACGCGGAGTTGTAAGGGAAGGAGAATGCGCTGTACCGCCTCATCAAACGAAATGACGGCAACTGCTCCGTTAAGTTTTTGCTCAAAGCGGATTTTGTCGAGGGGATCAAGGCACCAAACCAGTTCGTTGAGCAGATTCTTGTGCGGGGTAAGCTCTTCCTGCTTCGGAATTAGGGTCATGCGCATTCGCTGAAGCAGTGACTCTCGTCCCTCATCTGCCAGTACGCCAATCGTGTAACCGCGATTCAGCTCTTCTTTAAGGAACCGCAGCAGGGCTACGTCTTCATCGGTATATTCCCGATAACGGTTGGCGCTCCGCAAAGGTTTGACAAGTCCATACCGCCTCTCCCAGACCCGTATTACAGCTTTTGAGAGGTCGGTCAACTTCGCAACTCGATGAATTCTATGATTATACATTGATAATTCAAATCCTATTATAATGTACAGTGTTTGTCAAAGATTTATTGCCATAAGGCTTGACACGCTGACATAATGATCTATACATTAGACATTGGAGAAACAAACAGTGAACATACAATAAGGAGTTCATTATGGTAGGGAAAATCCGCCAGTACTTAAGCGCATCGGGGGGCGCTCTGCTTGTTGGCGCCTTTCTCATGGTTGGAGGAATTGCCGTGGTCTTCGGCGGGGAGCATGCTCTCTCGAGAACTGAGTTCTGCGTGAGCTGCCATTCCCAGACTTACCCCTATGAGGAGCTAAAAAAGTCGTCCCACTATGGGGCGCTAGGGGCAGATCCAGGCTGCAAGGACTGCCATGTCCCGCAAGGATTAGGAAATTTCCATCTGGCTCTCTGGACCCACATCTATGATGGGACAAGGGCAGTCCTCGCGGAGATGAAGTATGACTATTCGACGATCGAAAAGTTTAATGAGCGTCGCCCAATTATGGCCCATTACGCTCGTATGTCCTTAAAGAACTGGGATAGCGTCACCTGTCGAGAATGCCATAAGAATACTAAGCCACCCGGGGCCTCCGCGAAAGCCGCACACAAAAAGATGGAAACCGAAGGCGCCACTTGCATCGATTGCCATCAGAATCTTGTCCATAAGAAAGTCCCGGAGAGCGATCTCAATGCGAGCCGAGTTCAGGGTGTGATGGTCTTGAAAGAAGTGCAAAAAGAAACAAAAGACGAGGATGAAAAGGACTAGTCTATTTATTGTGACCTGTCCTGATCCAAAGTCAACATGATATTATCCAATTGATAGTAAAGCACTATCAGTTGTGCAATAAGTTGAGGTGGCAATAGGAGATCCTGCATGAGTGACAGGATAATCGCGCAATGTATCATGCTGTTGGTAGCGGTCCTGACTCTCTCAGAAGGGATCGCCATTTCAGCCGAACTTATGCCGTTAGATCCAGTGTCAGCCGCTTATGCCAAGAAAAAAATGCCAGCTGGCTGGTGGACGAATCCAAAGATCATCAAGGAGGGAAAAGATATTTATTTCGGTGAAGCCAACCCAAAGGTCTCTTGCACTGGTTGCCATGGCGAGGACGGTGAACCAGTAAGAAGTGGGGAGGGGGTTCGCAGCCTGAAACATATTAAACGCTTCTCAGATAGCTATTGGTTCTGGCGGGTGGCTGAAGGGATTCCAAAGACGCCAATGATGCCATACAAATCGCTCCTCTCAGAAGACCAGATCTGGCAAGTTGTCGCATTCATGCATACCTTCTCACATGGAGGAAAATCTGTCGAACACAAAGATTATACGGGGGACAAGCGACCGGAGAAGATTAAGCTCAAAAATGTGAGTCCTATGGTGCTCGTGCCCGCCGGGGATTTCACCATGGGGAGCAACGAAGGTAGTGACAATGAAAAGCCCGAGCACAAGGTGTTTCTCAATACCTATTATATCGATGTCTATGAAGTAACGGTCGGGCAATATGCGAAGTTTCTGGATGCTGTCAGTACATACCCTCCGCCGATGTGGTCGACGATGGACGAGCGCCCTCATCAGAACCGCCCGGTTGTCAATGTTGATTGGGAGGATGCGAACAACTATTGCAAGTGGGCCGGTAAACGGCTGCCGACAGAAGCAGAATGGGAGAAGGCGGCACGGGGGACGGACGGGCGGATCTATCCATGGGGCAATGATCCACCCGATCCAAGCCGAGCCAATTATGGGCAGGAGAAGGATAAGTGGAATAAGCATGATGCGCTGGTACTGGTGGGGCAATTGAAACGCGGTAAGAGCCCCTACGGGGTCTATGACATGGCGGGTAATGTCTGGGAATGGGTAAACGACTGGTATGACCCTGACTATTATGCGACCAGCCCAGCACGAAACCCGCTGGGACCGAAAAGCGGCAAATTCAAAGTGATGCGGGGCGGCTCGTGGGATATGGCCCCCGAGAGCCTGCGCTCTGCACGCCGGGACCTCAACACCCCCTCGACGACCGACGTCGACTCACCGGCGTATCGCAACTTTAACAGCGGGTTCAGATGTGCAAGGAATCCGTAGGTTTTAGGTCGTGGCTCTGTCATTGCTGTCGAGAGTGCATTGATCACCACCAGGACGTGGTGGCAAAGGAAGTTTCAGAGATACATCTCAGCGCTCGTACAGAGTAGAACACGATGGTTGTGAAGGAGAGAAGAAAGGGGGCAACTGACATGCCGCGCCTGACCGATCAGGGAGGGCTCCCAACGCTCACGAGTGAGCACACTATTAATAGCTGTCGTTGTTTTCACATTAAACCGAGGAGGTATCCCATGCGTTTCCTGTGAAAAAGTGACGTCGGTCATGTTCCGAGACAGGATTTGACTGCATCGGCAAGTCATTTGACTGAGGATGGTCTCGTGATATCCTCAGCTTCAGAAGAGGCGGCCAGTATGGCGGTCTGGTGCCCGGTCCTAACGACGCGAGTTCAATAAGTGTGATCTAACGTCTTTGAATAAAGGGGAGCTGTATGTATATGACAGGACATAGTCTACGACTAGCCACTGTGCTGACGGGATTGTTAACCATGGTGATCACCACAGGTATGCCGATCCAGTCAGCATTCGGAGAAGGTGGGGCACGACGTGATGTCGTGCGTCAAGAAAAGCAAAACATCAAGGATGCTATCGAGCAAGCGACGGAAGCGGTGAATCACGGCAAACAGGGCCATGCTGAGAAGCTTGTGACCCATGCCGAAGCGTCGCTGCAGCTGGCCCTGAAAGGAGGCGAGAGTCCGCATTTGGCAGAAGCGATTACTCATCTAAAAGAGGCGATTGAGCATGGTAAGGCTGGTCATGCCGACGTGGCCACGAGGCGCGCTGAAAATGCCGTCACTCATCTCTCTCAAGGCAAGTAATGGATGAACGTCTATAGCGAAGGTTGACATGTACGAGCGGGCAGGAGACGATCATCCTGCCCGTTTACAGACTGTTCCGGCCTGCAGGACCTGTGCATGCGTCTCCTCCGCAGGCGTGCAGCCGACCAGTGAGTCTCAATCGATTACGTGCGAACCATGTATAGGCCTTCACGAGAAGTGGCTCGACGAAAGAAAGACGGCTGAGCCTCGCCAAGAATCCTAGGCCGACGGCTTCCCACATAGCTCGGAACACATCGACGCCGGTGATGACGGGCCCGTCATCCCAATGGGCATGAATGATTCTCCCAAGTTCAGCGGGAGATATGTTTATTGATGTTAGGGCAAAGTCCGGCCGTGAAAAGTCGGAAAATTTCAACCTCCCACGCTTGTCCAAGTACTTCATAAGGGCGATTTCTCGATCGCAAAGAGGGCAGGCTCCGTCATAGAATACTGTGAGCGGGTAAGATGCCATCTGATCGGCCCCTCCTGGTCATCTGCGAAAGACGGGGTGTCTTATCAATCGATCCAGCCTGTGATCCAAGTCAGCGAAATTCTCCAGAACCGCAATATCGTATGTCATGAAAATGTCACGCATGGCGAGCGCGCCATGTCCACCGACGGCTAGATCGGAAGTGGGACACACTTCATCGGCAAGAGCTTGAACTAGCTCAGTCGCATTGGCTTTAGGAAGTGCGACAGGAAATGACATGATGGTCAGATCCGGCTCCACCTGCTCACAGAGCCTGGCCAGTGAGACGAGAGGCACATTGGCTCCCAAATAGTGAACTCGGCAGCCGCGAATACGACATCGATACGCCACTGCAAACGCGGCAATGTCGTGTTCTTCGCGAGGTGGGCAGGCCACGACCACTTTGGCACCAAACTCAGCGACTGGAAGCTGATTCATGGCGGAGAAAATCTTTTGTTGGATTTGCCGTGTAACGTAATGTTCGATGGCCACGTCCAGATGACCGTCGTGCCAAAGCTGCCCAATTTGCTCCTGAAGCGGGAGCAAGATTCCATGTAGCGCTTCTTCAAAGGGAATCATTGCCACAGCACTGTTCAAAAGCTTCTCAAAGATCAGACGATTGAAGGGATTCAAGCTGAACAGCAGTTCCTTCAAGAGTCTGCTGAAGGTATTGTCGACGAATGACACTTGCGGCGCACTGGCGTGTGCTCGCCGCAACAATTCCTCACGTCCTAGTTTCGACAACTCTCCGATCCAGGCTCCCGTATCCAGTTGCGCCTTCAGGAAGCGCAGCAACGCGACATCTTCATCGGAATAATTGCGATAACGATTGGATCCTCGAGTCGGTTTTAGGATTTCAAACCGCCGTTCCCACACGCGGATAACATCTCGCGAGAGGCCCGTAAGCTTTGCAACTCTATGAATTCTATGAGTATTCATATTCGATATCTAGATCCTATTATAATGTTCAATGTTTGTCAAAATATCATAAATGACACTTGACACATTGGACATTTGTGATTATAAATTAGACATACATATGACAAACATTGAACTACGATCCAATGGAGGTCATTATGGCAAAAGCGGAGCAAAAAAAGACAATCGGCCAGATGGCGAGTGAATCAGCTCTGTCGTTGGCGCTGCCTCACTCATCCTGTCTGAGATGCGGCGGTTTAATGGTCAAGGAGATGTCGACAGATCTGCTGAACAGCGCGGGTGAGTTGGATTGTGTCATAACACGATGCGTCCAGTGTGGTGACATCCTCGATCCCGTCATCTTACGTAATCGCCGCATTCGTCAAGAGTCAATGACGGTCCAGCCTGCTGGACGATCTTTGCCAAGCGATGAGGCAATGTAACTTCGCTAGATAGGGATCTCATGAGTTTGATCAGTAGTGTCCCGTTAACTTGCAGCTATCCGTCTCAATAATGAGTATGGGGCGGGTTAGAGAACGATTTATTGTGGTGCCGATTTGAAATCAATTTATCCGTATTCCAGTTTAAGTAACGTCCAGAGATTGATTTCTTCGGAGATGAACTATGAACACGGGCAAGCCACTGTTCGCGCAAATCATGGGGCACTTTATTATTAACGGACGCACTGATTTATTTGCAAATCGTCGGGTCGAAGTGACCCCGCGCCTGCGAGAATCGGCGCATTGAACCTTGATCGGGACATG
>VGXB01000009.1 GCA_016873515.1 Nitrospira sp. | reverse complement strand
CGGTGTGGCCGCGCAGATTGTCAGCCGGATGTCGAATCTGGCGGACGTGATCTGGAACAACGCGCCTAAGAGCATCCTGGATCCGTTCTCCAGTCAGGTGAATCCCGACGCCAAGTCGGGCTACTAATTCTTGGAAGATGAAACGGACGGCAAATCATATGAATCGTAGGTCGATGTCGAAAGGTTGGTTGGGCAGCTTCAGATCAATCTTACGGTCGGCTGAATGACGGAGGATGCTAGATATGTTTAGAACCGATGAAATCATTAAAGCTTCGAAATTGCCGCCGGAAGGCGTCGCAATGTCGAGGCACATCGACTACATCTATTTTATTCCCATCCTGTTCGTCACTATCGTTGGCACATTCCACATGCACTTTGACCTTCTGGCGGGTGACTGGGACTTCTGGATCGACTGGAAGGACCGGCAGTGGTGGCCGATCGTGACTCCGATCACCGCCATTACCTTCTGCGCTGCCCTCCAGTATTACAATTGGGTCAACTATCGGCAACCATTTGGGGCGACCATTTGCATTCTGGCACTCCTGGCCGGGAAGTGGGTCACCATCTGGGCCGCCTGGTGGTGGTGGTCCAATTATCCATATAACTTCGTGATGCCTTCCACGCTGCTTCCCAGCGCGATCGTGTTGGACATCGTCCTGTTGTTGACGAGGAATTGGACCTTGACAGCGGTAATTGGGGCGTGGCTGTTCGCCATCCTGTTTTACCCGACCAATTGGGCCATCTTCGCCTACAGCCATACGCCGGTCGTCATTGACGGTACGTTGCTCTCGTGGGCGGACTACATGGGCTTTGCCTATGTTCGCACCGGGACGCCTGAATACATCCGCATGATCGAGGTCGGATCGCTCCGCACATTCGGTGGACACAGCACCATGATCTCCTCGTTCTTCGCGGCCTTCGCTTCTTCACTTATGTACGTCCTTTGGTGGCAGTTCGGGAAGTTCTTCTGCACAGCCTACTTCTACCTGACGGATGACAGACAGCGAACCACGAAGGTTCACGACATTTTTGCGTATGCCACCTTAGCTCACAGCAATAAAGCAACTGGGGGGAAAGCATGAACGCCAAACACGCCTTCAAACTGTGGATGTTAGGATTCTGCGGAATGGCGACGCTGGCGACCACGCCAATACTGGATGTTACTCCAGCTTTCGCCCACGGTGAGCGTTCGCAGGAACCGTTCCTGCGTATGCGCACCGTCAATTGGTACGATACGGAATGGGTCGGGAAGTCGACGACGGTTAATGATGTGACGGAACTGCGTGGCAGGTTTCACTTATCCGAGGACTGGCCTCGTGCGGTGGTGAAGCCGAACCGGACCTTTATCAACATCGGATCTCCAAGCTCCGTCTTCGTTCGGTTGAGCTCAAAGGTCAACGGCACCCCGATGTTTGTGGCCGGCCCGATGGAAATTGGACGGGACTACGAATACGTGGTGAAATTGAAGGCTCGCCTCCCTGGCCACCATCACATCCATCCGATGTACGCCGTCAAGGACGCAGGTCCGATCGCCGGTCCTGGTGGCTGGATGGACATCAAGGGACGATACGAAGACTTCACCAATCCCATCAAGACACTGACCGGTGAAACCTTCGATTCAGAAACCAAAGGAACCGCCACGGGTGTAATGTGGCACTTGTTCTGGGCAGCGGTGGCTTGCTTCTGGGTCGGTTTCTTCATGATCCGGCCGATGTACCTTATTCGGGCCCGTGTCTTGGCGGCCTATGGCGATGAAATCCTGCTTGATCCTGTCGATCGAAAAGTGGGTATCGCCCTACTCGTTTTCATCGTGACAGTGGTGACGATCGGCTATCTCAATGCCGATGCCCAGCATCCGGTTACCGTGCCCCTCCAGGCCGGTGAAACCAAGATCAAGCCGCTGCCGGTGACACCGAATCCGTTGTCGATTGAAGTCACCCATGCAGAGTACGATGTTCCGGGTCGCGCGTTGCGCATGACAATCCATGCGACGAACAACGGCACGCAGCCGGTCAGCATCGGCGAGTTTACGACTGCCGGCATCCGATTCACGAACAAAGTCGGCAAAGCGAAACTCGATCCCAACTATCCCGCTGAGCTCGTCGCAGCGGATGGGCTGACGATGGACAACGAGGCTCCAATTCAGCCTGGCCAGACGGTTGATATCCATATCGAGTCCAAAGATGTCCTCTGGGAAGTGCAGCGGTTAGTGGACATTCTCCACGACCCGGATCAGCGCTTCGCGGGACTTGTGATGTCCTGGACCGAGTCTGGCGAGCGGTTGATTAATCCTGTTTGGGCTCCAGTGCTGCCGGTCTTCACACGACTGGGCGCCTAATCGAGCATACATAGGTTCGCAGACACCGGCCCGTCCCCGTCGCAAGACGGAAGACGGGCCGGTGTTTTTTTATGCGCATACAGGCCCTGACTCCCATCTTATATGGTGGCCGTCTGCGGTAATCGTCTGTGTATGAGCAGCTGCAGTCCGGGCGCCAACTATCGGATGCGGACACGACCGCCGGTGTTCCAAGGACTGTGGGCTGAAGAATATGGTTCAATGAGGCATAGGGTGCAGCGGAAAGGCACTGTGTTCTGCAGCTGATTCTCCGGTTAGATGTTTGACAAGCGTTATGGCCTCCGCCAGTGCATGATGCGCTTGATTCCCCGCAGCATGGGTGCCGCACCGCCGATGGCCACAGCATCGACCAGACAGTACCAGGCTCCTACCCCGCTGGGTGGATTGCCCTGAGGCCATCCAAGGAGCGGATCGATGGAGGCCCATTTCCATGCTCCGACGGCCGTCCCAAGAAGTTCGAGCCAGGTGGTAATGAAAAAGGCCGCGACATATACCATCGGAGACCGCCCGGTGATAAGCCACCCCAAAAAGATACCAAAGAGCAATGCCCCAACCCAGTCTCCCTGCTGAGGGAATCCGCTGATCCCCCACAGCGACCACCCCCCCCATACTCCGATGACAAATGCCGTAATCCCTCTGGCATATCGCACGAAGAATCCGGACCGTGCCAACGCCACGGCCGTGAGATAGACCATTCCGTGTCCTGGCGGGACATAGGCCGGCACGTTTTCAAATCGATAGGTATAGCCCCCCATATACAATGAGGCAAAATGTTCGCCGACGGTGGCAAAGATGACCGCAATGACGACTTGGGCTTGGGTTTCTCGATTCTCCCCTAATAACAGCCCGATCAAGAATATCCACGCCACCGCGCCTAAGACCTGCTGCGCGCCGACGCTCCCGCTGATCTCAAAAAAAGCACTGATGCTGACGCAGACGAAGGTGAACACCGCGATACCGTAATCCCGTGTCCGATGGGCAGGGTCGGCATCAGCATGTGGGAAATGCCGTAGCATCTGGCCCCAGATTGCCTGTATGCTGAATTGGTCTGACGGTACGGTACGTGGTATATCCATGGAGGCAATGTTCTAGTGAGTGAGAAGATCAGTGCGGACATGATATCTCACGCGCTATGAGCGAGCAAGATGAGTCCCTACCAACCTGCCTCAGAAAGAATACCATCGATGATAACACCGACTCTCGAAGGCCAACTAATATCCGTACAGATTGGAACGCCGCAGACCCTTGGGCAGGCTGACGCGTCTCATCCAATGGATCAGCCGTGGACAACCGGCTTCTTTAAGCTTCCTGTTGCCCATCCTGTCAGACTGGGCCTCACAAACCTGGACGGCGACGGCCAGGCGGATCTCAAGAATCACGGGGGCCCTGAAAAAGCCGTCAACGTCTATCCGGTCGAACATTACCCCTACTGGCAACAGGTGCTGGGAGCGACCGAACTTCCTTTCGGGTCGTTTGGGGAAAATTTCACGACCGAAGGGCTGCGTGAGACCGAGGTCTGCCTCGGCGATATGTTCGAGATTGGCTCAGCAGTCGTTCAGGTGTCTCAACCACGACAGCCCTGCTGGAAATTAGCACGTCGTTGGCACAGAAAGGACCTGGCTCTTCGCGTACAAGAGAGCGGACGAACCGGATGGTATTTCCGTGTCCTCAGAGAAGGAACGATTCAAGCAGGGTCACGCCTGATCCTCGTGGAACGTCCTTGTCCAGAATGGACCGTGGCCGCAGCCAACGATACGATGCATCGGCAGACCGATGATCTTCACGCCGCTCAGCACCTGGCTGCTTGTCCAGCCCTTGCCGTCAGATGGCGGGAGACCTTGAATAAGCGGGTTGAGACCAAGACGGTCGGGTCAACTACGGCCCGGCTGTACGGACCCAACCTCTAACACACACACAAAGTAGAACCGCCTTGCACCTGGGTGACCAGATGCAAGGCGGTTCATTCTACGCGTGACGTCTGATCCTACGTGTTATCGCGCACGCACCAGATAAAGTTCTTGTTGATCTTAAAATCGTTCCCGATGATGCCATAGTCGAAGTTCACGTCCCAGGCGCTGAAGGGATACTCTTCGTGTTCCGTTGACGTCCAATAGCCATGCAACTCGATGTTGGAAAAGGGATGGCCAGGGGGGAGAGCGGGGGGAGGATAGATCGTGTGATCCGCCAGGGTCTCCAACTCTTTGAGCGACGGCAAGCGCCAGTCCTTCTTGCCGCCGACGGTCTTTTTCGCGCAGATCCCGGCGGCATTCTTCCACACCGTCATGGCTCTCTGCGGGATGGTCTCCCATACCAGCCCCGTCTCATTGTCCAACGCCGCTTCACCATTCATGGACTCGAGCACGGTCCACCTCGCGGACTGAGCCACTGCCTTGCCGCCTTCGAATTCCGCCAAGGGACCGGCTTGCGCGTCAGAAGCTGTTGTTCCTAAAACAAAACCAGCCAGCCCCAGGCATCCGACAACCAGCCCCGCAGCGCCGATGCCGCCCACCCATTTACTTCTTCTGCTTTTCATGTCGCCCCTCCTGTAAGTGATGTTGTTGCACCGCCAGATTGCTGTGTGACCCGTGAAAGACGATCACACAGCGAGGGATGCTGTGTAAGTTCTAAGTCATAGTGAATCGCAAATCAGAAGCCGCTGAGATGGAAATGGTGCCCCCTCCTGCCTGAGTGCCAACGCGTGAATTCCAAGACTCGGCATAGGACATCTTTCTCAACCTAGTCGAGTAAATCGCATGCTAAATAACAGGAACCTCTTTGCGTTGTCAATACCTTCTGCAGAACCATTCTCCTCTTATTTTCTTGCTGACACCCGTCGTGGTGTGGATGAACGTCCTGTCATGATAAAAATGGGGAGGAAGAGGTTTCGCCTCTCCCTCCCCATTGTAGGTTGCGTGCGACGGTACCTGCTCTCTCCCCTCAGATGGCTACAGACCCTTGAAGAGTTCAGCATTGGTTGGACCATCGATCTTGAGCAAGCCAAGGGCGCCCTTTTCCGTGCGGAAGAGCGAGTGGTCAACCGACACAAACGTACCGGGCATTTCGCCTTTAAATTCTCCGATGGTCGCTTCACCCGTCCCCACCAGGGTGCTTTGGATAGATTCAAGCGGCGCTTTTGACATGTCACCCGCGGGCCATACCCGGTCTAACATTTCGCCGATGACATGCCACGAAGACTCAAAGTTGACTCCTGCGTTGCCGTAGAACCATCGAGTGGTCTCTCCCACTTTACAGCGGAGTGGAACCTTGACCAACGCGGTCATGTGGCCGTTATGCACGATATACGAAGCATCCATCTCCTTGACCTTGTCGATCGAGAAAGGCAGGGTGTCGTTCTTCTTCCCGTCCTTCATGTAAAATTCGCTCTGCATGACGTAGTATTCTTGCTGGGCAGGCTTCAGCCCACCGACCGGCTCAACCAAGATCAAGCCGTACATCCCGCTCAACAGGTGTTGAATACTGTACGGCGCCGCAGTGGAGGGCTGATAGACGAAGAGGCCTTGTTTGGTGGCTTTAAACGATATCTTGGCTTCCTTCCCTGGCTCCGCGCTGACCAGGGCGGCTCCGTCAGTCGCCTTGCCGAAATCAAGATTGTGGCTTTGCTTGCTGTCGCTCTTGTTCTTAAAATTGACTTCAACCGTATCGCCCACCATGACGCGGATCATGGGCGCCGGCACTATGCCATTGATACCCCAGAACTCATACCTATTATCATCGCTGATCAAACCGACCCACTCGGACGCTTCCAGGTTGACCACGACGGTGGCGGGCTGGGTTCGCGTGATGGGAGGGGGGGCCTTGGGTGCCTTTAGCAGTTGGGCCTGGATAGTCTCCGCCGACGCCAGGCCTGCATTGATGGCGAGACACGGAGCCATGACCAATGCACTGATTACTCCGGCATGACGCATGTTATGTAAGAAACTCTTAGGCATGACGCCTCCTTTAATTTTTGATGACGCTCGTAGATGGCCTCGTCGGCTGGATCCTTTAATCGACCTTCAGCAGACTCATGGCGCCGAGGTCCTTTCGATTGCCCACTGGGTCAACGAGGGTATAGGTGCCAGCCTTATTGACTTTGAACTCGACCATCACCGCGCCTCCAGTAGGAACCTTGGTCACCTTGACATTTTCCGCCGGTGGTGCGGTCAAGGAACCCTCGGTGTAGACTCTGTCGAACGGCTGCTCGAGGAGCTGAAACGAGTCGACAAAGTTGGGGCCTACGTTGGTGAAGAAAATTCGAACGGTTTCTCCGGCCTTGGCTTTGAGGGGGGTTTTGACCATCGAAGTCGCATGGCCGTTATAGACGACATGGGAAGGACGCTCATCTAACCCAGCTTCGTACGAAAATTCCAGCGTCTCGCCCTTCGCAGCACCCTCTTTCGTGTAAAACTCGCTTTGCGTGATCTGATACTCCTTGTCGACAGGCTTCAGCCCACCCGCCGGCTCGACGACGATCGTGCCGTACATGCCGTTCGCAACGTGCTCGGGAATGGACGGCGATGCGGTGGCGCAGTGATACATAAAGATGCCGGGAATGATCATCTTAAACCTTCCACCGCTCTCCTGCCCTGGCTCGCTATTGAGCAGGCTCGCCCCACCGCCTGGCCCCGTGATCGCATGGAAGTCGATATTGTGGGATTCCTTACTGTCCTTGTTGTTCTTCATGCGGATTTCAACCGTATCGCCCACCATGACGCGGATCATGGGCCCTGGGGTGTGCTTATTAAAACCCCAGAACTCATAGTTGTTATCGTCGCTCAGCGGACCGGTCCACTCGTCCGCTGTCAAGTTGACGAGGACCGTGGCGGGCTCGGTTCGTTTGATGGGAGGGGGAACATTGGGTGCGAACGCCAATTGGGCTTTGATGGTCTCTGCCGAGACCACGCCGGCATGGATGCCGAGATAGGGAGTCATGATAAATGCGCCGACCAATCCGGCCGTACGCACACAACGAGAAAAATTAATAGGCATGGTGCCTCCTTTGATTTTGGACTGCCCCAATAGTGTCTTCTCTCATACGACGCGGGACAAACCGACTGGTTGCAGCCCCGGTCCAGGATATTGTCAGTACCCAGCTGCTTACGGTTTATAACACGAGTGATCGTGCGGCTTACCTCCGTTCGAGAACATGTTCTCAAACGCCATGACATGCCAAATCTGCTCCTCCGTCAGAGCATTCTTAAAACCTTTCATTTTGGTCTTCGGGATACCTTCCGATATACGCCAGAACCAGTAGCTGTCGGACCAACGGCAGATATTTTTAGGATCACGCATATCCCGCGCGCCTTTCTTGACCGGTGTGCCGTCCTTGCCGTGGCAGCTGCCGCAGTTGACGTTCGGATTCACATCGCCCTTGTAAATCTGCTCTCCTTCTTCGATGGCCTTAGGATCCGTCCACCCTCCCGCCGGCATATGTTTGTCGGCATACTCGGCTGGAACCGGAGGCAAGGGGGGCTCATCGTCAGCAAATGCCATCCCTCCCGACAGAATCAGCGCACTTCCTATCATAACAAATGCCAGACCGAAATTCCTTCCCGTCATTCCCGCCTCCTTGTTTGTCTAAATAGTGAGTCTGGTCTGTGAGTGAGGTCCCGCCTCATGGCGGCACATCAGGTATGTTCACTTTGAATGATCATATCGAAAACACACTAAACCTTCCACATCGACGGCAGCAGCTCGCGACCATCCAAGCATAACCACACGTCGGGAAAGTTGTCTACCTATGCCACTTTTCTTTCAAGCTAAGCAAAACGATGTAACATGGCAAATTACAACGTGTCAAGAGGCTGCACGGCTTTTCAAGCACTTGTGGCCGTGCCGCCGACGAGACTCCACAGTGCAGATCGGTCTCGGATCCCTGACGCAGAGCCAATGACCTGCCGGTTTTGAGTGTCCGCAGCGCTCGCGGCGATCCCGCAAGAGCCTGGCTCGATCGTGCCGGTTGCGGGCTCGATGCATTGACATCCTCGGCTGTCTCCGTGCAAGATCACCCACGCGAGAACGTGTCGAATCAGCTGAGCGCCACCCTCTGTGAGCCGATCGGTGGACCGCCCTGCTGATTCATCGGTTATACACACAGGGGCAGGAAGCACGCGGGGTAGATTACATGACGAACGGGACACCGATGCTGTTTCGACTCAGTTGGCTTTCAACGATGATGGTCGCGGGTCTCGTCTTGGCCGGGTGTGACAACACGATGCGGCAAATCGGCAAGCCAGTAGAGTCTTCGCCTGCGGTCCAGGCGGAGAGCCGAGAGAAGCACACTGACCGCACCTATGGTTTTACGGTCAAGTACTATCCAAGAGAATACGTGCCTCTCACCGAAAGCCCCACCCAGACAACCACACAGCCGACGGCGGTCCAGCGCGTACGTTTTCAACGGAAAGATCCCGCGACCGGCCAGGTGGCAGATCGTGAACCTTCGGGTTTGACCGTCAGCGTGTTCGAGCGATCGCCGGAACGCTTGCTGCAGGACTGGCTCGACGCATCCGGACTGCTGCCTCCCGGCAGCGAGATTTCTTTGGTTCGACTGACAGGCGTGAAGGAAGGGTTGCGAGTGACCCTCCGCCAGCAACCTGCCCATAACGAGTTTGTCTATTTGGCGACCGATCAGTATGTGTACGGTCTCGTGCCGTATGGCGCCAAGGGCGGGAAAATGCTGCGGTCGTTCCGCCTGCTCCCGGATGCCTCAAGGGCTCATATGCGCCATTGATCTGAGCGTGCAGGAGTAGGTTTCGGAACACGATTTGAACACCACATGAAGAGAACGGATGAGCCTCGCGTATCACCTATGGAGAATTCGCCAGTTGCCAGGTGAGCGCGAGGACATACCGTGCGATGTTCCGCAAATTTTCTGGATTAACTGTGTCGGCGGTGTCGGTGGGCTGATGCAGATGCGGATGAACCCCGCCGCTTGCGATGCTGACGGTGGGAATGCCGGCCTCGTTGAACGGTCCGTCGTCGCCGCCGGACAAGAATCCGTAGTAGTCGAGCTTCCTGACCAAACCCGTTACCCACCCTGCTTCCTTTAACGTGGATTTCTTCAACTCTGCGACACGGAGGATGAGCACGCCGTCTCCCGCTCCGACATGATCGATGTTGACCATGGCCTTCGTTGAGCTCAGTGGGAGCACGGGTCTCGAGGTATAGAGGCGTGACCCGAGCACATCTCGCTCCTGTCCACTGAATGAGAGAAAGAGGATTGTCCTTTCAGGATGCAGCCCCCTTTTTCCAAGAGCCCGTGCAACCTCCAGCATGACGGCCGTTCCTGATGCATTGTCGTCAGCACCGGGAAACCAGAGGCCTACCGGACGACCGAAGTGGTCGCGATGGGCGCCGACGACGATGGTTTCCGGCCCTGTCCCAGGAATCATCCCCACCACATTCGTCAGCACGCCATCTGCTTGCGTGGTCTTCCAATGGAGAGAGGCAGAGTGATTGGTGAGGTGCGATTGTGCTGTTGGAGCGTCATTGAGCTGTTCTTGGAGCGTGCGCAGGCGGTCAGGATTGGACTCCTCGCCGATTCCGGCAAGGATTGTCTCGGCCAATTTTGTGCTGATCCATGCGCCAGGCAGGGCTTGGTCAGGGGGGAGCTGCCCATACAATGCACTGGGCCTTCCTGTGGCACCTCGGCGAATTTCATAAGGTCTGATTATTGGTCCCGTGGTAGTCAGATATGCTACGGCGCCTCGATCTCGTGCCAAACGGACCTTGTCGGCGTGACTGACCGGGATTGGGTAGTGATCCGGTTTCCCCCGCAGAAAAAGCACGAGGCGGTTCTTCACATCGACGCCGGCGTAGTCGTCGATTCCCTGAGCGGGATCGACAATGCCGTACCCGACAAAGACGACCTGCCCGTGAAGATCTGCAGAGGGGGAGTCAAAGACCGGGAAATAATCCTGACTCAACTGCGCCGTGGCTAACTGCTCCGCTGTGCCAGTACGAAGGACCGGGTTTGATTCGATAAGTGGTATGGAAACCGTAGAGGCCATGATACCGACAGGCTCTTCATTCCCGGCCCCGGAAGAGGGGAAGACGATCCCCTTGTTGTCAATGTGCGGAAGTTGTATCCCTGCTCCAGTCAATTCCCGTGCGACCCATTGTGCGGATCGCAGATCATCGGGAGATCCAGCTTGCCTTCCATTAAACGCCGGGCTGCTTAACGTTTGCACGTCGGCGACCATCCGTTCGCTCGACAGATTCTTGAGTGCATCAAACCATGCACGTTGATCGTCCTCCGATTGCGCATACCCGCGGCTCCCCAAAGGGTGCAGAGCGATTACAATGCCCAGGAGAATGATCACAACAATGGAGGAAAAGCAGCGACGCGTTAACCCGTTCATGCAGTGAACCTCTTAAAATGGCACAGGACTATAGCCTAAACTGACTTGTCAGTTACCAGGCGCACAAAGTAGAACCGCCTTGCATCTAGATGACCAGATGCAAGGCGGTTCATTCTTGACGGAGAGGCTCAGACGATGTCGAGGTTAATCCTTCTCGTCCTCATCCTCATCGTCGTCTTTCTTCTTTTTTTCGACCCTCAATACCGGCTGGCCCTGTGCCAAACTGGCGTTCAGATCGTGCTCGGGCACTTTTTTGTGCACCAAGTTCTGATGGCAATCGATACACGTGGCGCCTTCGGTCTGCATTTTCGCATGCGCAGCCTTGGCTGATGCGCCAGGGGCTTTCACATTCTTGTGGCACGCCCTGCACGTGAGACTGTCCCATTCTTTTAATTTCATCCTGGCTCTGAAGGCGGCCTCCGGACGATGTTCGTTGAATTTTTCCACGGTTGAGTAGTCGGTGGTAAATTCCTTAATGAGGAAGGGCCCCCCGTCGACCACGTGTGTATAGATGGCTTTGTGGAAATTCCAGAACCCTTGAGGCACATGGCAATCCTTGCAACCGGGATCCGCGCCAAGCGCGCCCCAGTGCGAGGACTTCTTCAGTTCCTCATAGGGATAAATTTCTGAGTGGCAGCTGATGCAGAACTCGGTTCTCGAGACCGCTGCTTCTCCGCCAAACACCACCGCGATCAGCAGGATGCCGACCACTGCTCCGACAATAAACGTACCGGCCTTCCCTGACATTACTCCTCCTCAGCCTTATCGACCTTCACCGGTGGCTTGGCATTTTTCTGGAATTCGTCGTGGAATTTCGGCGTTGGTGGGCCAGTGAATGTCCCGGCTAGTTTGAAATGCGCGTGCATCGCCTTGTCGTCTCGGACATACTTCTCAAAATCAAACGAGTACTTCTTGTCGACGGTTGGGGTAAAGGGCGTATAGGGCTTCTTCGCACCCTTCCAGGGAGATCCCTCGTAGTTCAAGTGGCAGGCGCTGCACTTTTCCACAAATTCAAACTCCTGCCCCGCCTCAGCGAGAGACTCGCGTGGGGTTTCCTTTTTAGATTTTTCAAAGGCCTCACCGGCTTTGCGGTGAATCTTACGATAATCGCTCCCTGCTCCGTGGCAAGACTCGCAGCCGACACCGGTGACAAACTTTTCGGGTTCCTCAACCATGTACCCGCCCTCTTTTCCCCAGCCGGTCACGTGGCAGCCCACACAATCTTTGTCTTTGGTGTAATCTTTTTTCGGGTCAAGTTTTGCCTTGACCATGGCCTCATCTTTTTTCTTGCCTCGTGTGGGCTTCAGCGACTCCATCGCTTTGGCATGAAGAGTCTTGTCCCACGACTCACCTTCGCCCTTGTGGCAGTTATAACACTTCTTCCTACCTTCAAATGTGCCTTCCGCAGCAGCAGTTCCGACGAAGATGGCAAAAAGGGCCATCGCGGCGAGTGCGATTTTCAGGGGATGATTCACAGTAGCTGCTCCTTTCTCTGATGAAAAACTGTTCGTGGATATCGTTCCAGAAATTATGTCACTACTCGATTCTATCGTGACCGTAGACGATTTACAAGAACGGCCATCTCATTTTGCCACCCGACGGCTCAATTATTTGCAGTCTGTGGAGAGGGGATCTTGTACACCAAATAGCCTCCCTCTTTATAGACCATCTGGAGGGGTTGGAAATCGAGAATAAGCGAGGTCGTCATCGGCAGCATCTGGGCGAGCAGGGTTTTCGTGCTTTTCTCATCGGTGAGGAAGTAGGCGCGCATGATCGTCTCCGAGAATCCATGAACCGTATGGGCGGTGAATTTGTTGTCCGCTTCCCACCGCTTCACCATCACATTCATTCCATGCACATCTCCGCTCCCCTTCACGGGGAAATCCTTGTAGGCAACACCGATACGCTGAGGGCGCATAAGTCCGAGTTTGTAGATGTCCGCGATGTGAACCACGATATAGCCTTCACGCCCGCCGGTCAGTTCCCGCAAGATTGCTACACCCTCTGTTGGCTCCGACGACAGGGCATCAGCGAAGCGTTCGAATTTATGCTTCTCTTCCTCGTTCGGGACAGACCCCCAGAAGTCGCGTTCGTATCTCGCAATGGCCTCAACCTTCGGCTGCCAGACGGGTGGCGTGATAAGCGGTTGACTCATATGAGAGGTGAAGATCGGGTCTAACCCGGTCAAGAGTTGAATCTGACGCGAGGTGTCCCACCAGGACAAAATGGCCGCCTCCTTCGGCATATGCTTGGAGATGGCCGATGCCAATATGGACAACTCGGAGAGCTTCGTATCGAGAAAGATCATCGGCTCGCCAACGTAATTTTCCCATCCGATCATCACGGGCTTTCTATTCTCTCGGCGAGCAATATAGGCAGCGGCGATTGATTCCGTCATCCCTTCTACGTGTATCTCCTGCTTGCTGATTTTCAGGTCAGGCCACTTCGCCAATTCAAGCTTGGGGAACTTCTCAACACCGCCCTCTTCCACTGATCGGTATTCATAGGGGGAGGGCCCTGGATCGAACCACAAGAAGGCAAACCACCCCAGTAAAAGAAAACCTCCCGCCACCAGAATAATTCCTAGCGACGGGAGGATTTTACTACTTGGACGCGACAGCGCTGATTCAATCATCTACGCTGCGCCCATGGTCACTTCTGGTTCTTTTTCCTTCGGCTCCATCCGGCCAACGCCAGCGTCCCGGTGAGCAGCATGCCGCCGCCCAGACTGCCCAGCGTCAGCTTGCCGTCAGTGCTGTCGAAATCCAGGAGCCGGCTCGTCTTGCTCTGTTCTTCGAGCTTGGCGACCCGTTCCATCAACAGCATCCGGTCCTTCAGCTTGGTGTCCTCATCCATGATTTCGACATAGGCCCGGTTTATCGCGGCCCAGCCGACCGTATAGGTGAATCCCGGATATTGGTGCGCCAAACTCACGTGCAGTTGCACCAGATGGTCTTCCGCCATCTCGAAGAGCTTGAGCTCGATGGCGGTCGGGCTGTTGTTCTTGGACCAGTAGATCTGCCAGAACTGGTCGAACAGGGCCTTCGCCGGGGCTGGCGGGGCCGGCCGGTTGGTCCGCTGCCCGGTCAGGAGACGCGCCTCGAACTGTTTATGCACGACGTTGTGCGCTTCATCGTATTTATCCAGGCCGGCGGCCGTGCCGTTGTCGATAAACTCCAAGTACGCACGGGCAAAGGTCTCCGAATGGCATGTGGTGCAGGTCTTGACCCACGCCTCGTACCGTTGTAAACCCCAGTTGTCAAATGCCGCCTCGCGAATCCCTGGCACAAAGGTATAATTCGCCCAGCGAACCTTACGCACGGTGTTGTGGGTGTATTTCCCTTGGTACTCAAAATGGCAGCTCTGGCAGGTCGGGAACTTCTGCCCGCCCTTCACCAGCATATCCTTCAGCTGGAGATTCCAATTCCATCGATCCTTCGAGGCCTGGTAGCCCAATCCATGCTGCGAGCCGTTGTAGGCCTCCCAGTTGTTGTGATCGGCGCCGCTATGGCAAGTGCCGCAGGCTTCCGGCTTGCGGGAGTCGGCCACGGAGAATTCGTGCCGGGTATGACAGTTATCGCACTTGTTCTGATTCGTATGGCACATGGAACAGCCTTCAGCTATCTCGCGCTGCGACATGCCCGCCCAGATATCGGTCTCGACGTTGGCGCGCCAATCCAGCACGTGCGACGGACGACCCCGTGGCCACTGGTTCTTCGGCCATAAGATGGTGTCGCGCTCGGACTCGCGCTCGGCGTATTCCATCAAATGGCAGTTGCCGCACACATCGGATGTCGGCATCTTGAGGTCAACCCGATGATCCGCCGCCTTCTTCGTGTTGATGTCCACGTGGCAATCGATGCAGCTGACTTCCTTCAAGTTCTCTTTGGGCCCAAGCTTGCCGAGTGAACGCAAGTTGCCCTCGACTTCCTCGAGCTTTGCCTTCTTATAGAAGGTGTCGTCCTTGGGGGTCAGTTTGCGAATCTTGTCTAGATTGGAATGCACACTCCGCTTCCACGCGGCCACCCAGCCGGGCGATTCATCGGTGTGGCACTTCACGCACTGCTCGCGCGTCGCCACTTCCTTGACCGATTGCGGGGGCTTGTAGAAGGTCGCGGGATCGAAGTACTTGGTCATGGCAATCGGCTCCCAATACTGGCCGTACTGCCCCTTCCCCGCCCCCTTTCCTGGATCCTTGTAGCGCGTGGTCAACGCCTCATGGAATTCCTTGGGGCTGACGGATCGCTCGATCTTCAGCGCCTCAAAGGTCTCCTTTGGGATACTCGGATACTGTGCATACACAGGCGCGGCCAATAATAGGCCGCAGACAACCATGGCATACTTCGCCACATGCTTTACGATCACAGCCGTACTCCTTCCGTTTGATGGGCAGTGTGCACTGTCCTTCAACATATAGTCTTCAGTGAAACGCATCATGACGATTTATTTAAATTTTCTCTTGTACGATATTCGAAATTTCTTAGCGTGTGATGCACTATATCTGAGGCCATTCTCTTATGTCAACAGATTTTCCATAAAATAGGCTCTGACGAGCACCATACACCTGATCGATAAATTTAACGGACGATACACCTCTACGGGCGCTCACGGTCAATCACGACGGTAATGTTTTCGGTCCCCGGCTTAATCGGCTGACTCATCCCTTCCAGATCGCCACTGCCCGGCATCGCTTGTCCGGATTTCGACAAGCGCGCCACGATGACTACCGTCTCGATGTCCGACAGCTTCCTCGCGGGCATTGGACTGGTCGAGTCATCGAGCCGGAAGGTGAAGGGTAAGTCCTTCTTCGAAGCCCGCACAATCGACACCGGCATTGGGGGACCGGCAACATCCTTTGCAAAGACAAACAGCGTATCTGGAAGTGCTTTGCCGGCCAGGCCTGGCCCCAACACGACTTTTCCCGTAATCGCGCGCGACGCACCGGCCTTCTTGACCGGAGGATGATCAGCCGGCATCGCCGATGACGCGCGAGGAGCATTCGTCGCCGCCATCAACGGCGCGCCACCCATACGCTGTTTCGCATCGCCGATCGCACCCGTGATTTGCTCAGAAAATTCAGGATCAGAATCCGGCGGCAAGCTTGCGCGCGCCCGTTCCCAATCTTTGACCGCAAGGGCGAAATCCTTGCGATTGTACGCCATGGTGCCCGCCAGCATCAGGGCCTTCACATGATTGGGGTCAACCTTCAACGCCTTTTCGATCAAGGTCTCCGGCCTGCCCTCGAGCTTGCGTCCCTGGTGAATCCCCAGCGCATCGGCAAAATCAGCCAGCATGTCCGCATCGTTGGGATTCAACTTGAACGCCTTCTCGAAAGTCGGGACGGCCTCGCCATACTGTTCCATGGCCATGTAGGAGCGCGCCAGCATGGCCCAGCCTGCCGCATCATTGGGGTTCTGCTCCAACTTCTTTTTGAGCCGCTCCATCAGCGTATTGAGCCCCTCCATCATTTGGCGCTCATCGACGGCACCGCTCTGAGCCGCCATCGGCGAGGCCGCCGGGTGCGTCATGGCCATTGGGTTGCCCAGTGTCCAGTACAGGACACCGCTGGCGGATGGAATGAGCATCACCAGCGCCAGCGCAACAAACTTCATATTGACGAATTGTTCTGAAGTCGCCGAGACCGGCTCTGTCACACTCGTTTCCTCCAACAGGCGGCGCTCCAGTTCCTGGCGCGCCGTGCGGTACTGCTCTTCCGTCAAAAGACCCGCGGTCCGGTCTTGCTCTAATTCCCCAAATTGTTGCCGATAGACCGGCAACGTCTTTTCCCGCTCGACACCCGCACTGGTGGTCTTCTTTAGCAGCGGGAATACCAAGAGGCCGAGGACGATGATCGTCATCGCCACGGCGATCAACCCAAATGTGACGGTCATGATCGTTTGACTCCTTCCGAGAGCAGTTGTTCGACCCGTCGATGTTCTTCTTCTGTAATGGCCGCGTCCGCCACCTTCTGCCCTCGACGCTTCAAGGCCACCACAAGGGCGATCGCTCCCACAGCCAGGAGCACAAACGGCCCCACCCACAGGACGGTGGTCGTCAACTTCAAGGGCGGGCGGTACAAGACGAAATCCCCGTACCGCGACACGAGAAACTCGATGATCTCTTGGTCACTCATGTTCTTAACGATCATCGCACGGACTTCACGGCGCAAGTCCTCCGCGAGCGGGGCATTGGAGTCGGCCAAAGTTTGGTTCTGACAGACCAAGCACCGCAATTCGACGGCCAAGGTCTTCAACCGCGCCTCGACGACGGGATCGTCCCCCAACGGCCGCGCCTCCTCGGCCCAGGCCGGTCCCGACAGCAGCATCATGAGCGCCAACCAGATCATTGCGCTTGCAGTTCCTTCACCAAGGGCAAAATGGTTTTCGCCAAGGCCTCTTCAGTCACGGGCCCGATCTGTTTGTAGCGGATGACCCCTTGCTTGTCGATCACGTAGGTTTCCGGCACCCCGTAGACGCCATAATCGATCCCGACCCGCCCGACCAGATCGACCCCGACGATCGGATAGGGATTCCCCCATCGATTCAGCCACGTCAACGCTTCGTCCCGTTGATCCTTGTAATCCATACCGTAGATGGGAACCGCACCGGAGTTGGCGATCTGCATCAGCACCGGATGTTCAGTCTTACAGCCGCTGCACCAGGAAGCCCAAAAGTTCAGCAACCAGACCTGTCCCGCCAGATCTTTCGGCGAAAACACTTTGTCCTGCTCGTGAAGTTGTGGGAGAGAAAAATCTGGCGCCGCCTTGCCCACCAGTGGTGAAGGAATCTCCCGCGGATTGAGCGTCAAGCCAACAGCGAGAAAGCCGACGACTACGGCAAAGATCGTTAGAGGAAGCAAAAACCGACTCATGCGTACTTCCGTCGGGCCGTCTCCACCGCCGCTGGTGCCTCCTGCGTTTCACGGCGCCACGCCGGGCGATATCGACGATCACTGATGGCCAACACGCCGCCTACCGCCATGATAAAACATCCACCCCAGATCCAATCGATGAAGGGCTTATGATAGAGCCGTACACTCCACGCCCCGTCGTCGAGCGGCTCTCCCAATGACACATAGAGGTCACGCAATAACCCGGTATCAATGGCGGCTTCGGTCATGATTTGATTCTGAACGGGATAGCGTCGCTTTTCAGGATACAAGACTGTTATTTCACGACCGTCCCGACTCACCGAAAATGTCCCACGGGCCGCTGTATAGTTCGGCCCCTTCACATCGTGGGCTCCATCGAATCGGAACGTATAGTTGCCGATCGTGGTCGTCTCACCCACATTCATCCGCACATCTTTTTCCGTTTCAAACCCCTTCACCATCGTCACCCCGACGATAAAGACCGCAATCCCACAGTGCGCCACGAGCATCCCCCAGTAAGATCGGGGCACCGACGCCAAGCGCTCCATGACACTACTCCCCGTGATATGCATCAACCGCTCACGCAATGTGACCAGGGCAGTCGTCACGATCCAAATCGCCAGCAGCAAGCCCAGGCTCAACATCGGAGTCCAGTTCCCCATGACAATCGGTAACGTGATGGCGGAGACGACACTGACCCCAAAGGCCCACTTCAACCGCTGTGCCAAATCAGGCACACTGGCCTTTTTCCATTGGGCCAGTGGGCCGATTCCCATCAAAAAGAGCGCGGGAACCATCAAGGGCACAAAGACGGAGTCGAAATAGGGAGGTCCGACAGATATTTTCCCAAGATCGAGCGCGTCGAGGAACAAGGGATATAACGTGCCCAGCAGCACGGAGCCCATCGCGGCCACCAGCAGCACGTTGTTCGCCAGCAACATCCCTTCACGGGACACCATGGCGAAACTTCCGCCTAACCCGACACGCGGCGCCCGCCAGGCATACAAGGCCAATGATCCACCGATAACAATCGCCAGGAACGCCAAAATGAACAGACCCCGTTTCGGATCTGTCGCAAAAGCATGCACTGACGTTAAGACGCCGGACCGGACGAGGAACGTCCCAAGGAGACTCAATGAAAAGGCCATGATGGCGAGCAGGACGGTCCATACCTTGAAGCCACCCCGCTTGTCGGTCACAGCCAATGAATGCACCAACGCGGTTCCGGCCAACCACGGCATGAATGAGGCGTTCTCGACTGGATCCCAAAACCACCAGCCCCCCCAACCCAGTTCGTAGTAGGCCCAGCCGCTTCCCATCGCGATGCCGACCGTGAGAAAACACCAGGCAACCGTGGTCCATGGCCGAGACCAGCGGGCCCAGGCCGCATCGAGATTGCCCCCTAAGAGGGCAGCGATCGCGAACGCGAACGCCACTGAGAACCCGACGTACCCCATATAGAGCATCGGTGGATGGATCACCATGCCAGGGTCCTGCAGGAGTGGATTGAGGTCACGCCCGTCAGGAGCCGCAGGAATCAACCGTTCGAACGGATTGGACACCGTCAACATAAACAAAAGGAATCCTACGCTCACCAGGCCCATGACGCCGAGTATTCGAGACCTGGTGGCTTCTGGGAGATGAGCAGAAAATAGCGTCACCGCAAACATCCATATCGTAAGAATGAGGGTCCACAGCAGCAGTGAGCCTTCATGCGCTCCCCAGATGGCGGCGAGACGATAGTGGAGCGGCAACTGCGAGTTCGAGGTCGCCGCGACATACAACACGGAAAAATCCATTGCCGCAAAGGCATAGGCAAGACAGCCGAACGCGGTAAGGACCAAGAGAAATTGGAGGCGGGCAGCTGGTTTCGCCACCGACATCAGGGCGGCGTTATCGATGGCGGCGCCGTAAATCGGGAGAATCCCCTGCACCAATGCGACACAGAGAGCAAGAATCAAGGCAAAATGACCGATTTCAGGAATCATTGCGCGGGTGTCCTATTGTGTTATGACCAAGGTGTTGCTGCCCTGAGCCCTCGACGCCTTGGCCTTGGTCAACGCTTCGGCTGCTTCCGGCGGCATGTAGTTTTCATCATGTTTCGCCAAAACTTCACTGGCGACGAAGGTACCATCGGCCGCCAACTGGCCCTGCGCCACGGCGCCTTTGCCCTCCTTAAAGAGATCCGGCAATATGCCCTTGTAGGTGACGGGCACACTCTCCGCCGTATCCGTCACCACGAAGTGGACAGTGAGACCATCGTTTTCCCGTTTGAGGCTGCCGTCCTCGACCATCCCGCCGATCCGGAAGCTTTGGCCTTTGGGCGCCTCGCCGTTCGCCACCATGGTGGGCGTGAAAAAAAATACAAGATTTTTCTGAAATGCATTCAACACCAGCACCGTCGCCACACCCAGCACCACCAGGCCCAGCCCGATAAACGCGAACCGTTTTTGGCGAGAGGTCATTCGATACTTCTCAAAATGCCGCGGCTGTCCGCGAGAGCGGCAGCCCGACGGCGCCATAACGCCAATACTTCCCAGGTGATGCCCAGAGCCGTGACGATAAACGAGGTCCACACATAGAGACCGTAGCCTCCCATCGCCAAGAACTCACCCGCGCTTCTCCAATACATCAGATCAGCGCGCCTCCGCCACTTCCGACACGGCAGACGGATTGCCCCAGGCCGGCTGGCTCTCACGCTCGAGAATCACGCAGCGTACGCGGGACAACACCACCGCAATGCTGTACATCCAGAACCCGAATGTCATCAAGAGCATGGCCGTGAGCATAATCGTTGCCATCTTCGGCGCCGCCGTCATGCTGACGGATGCACCCTGGTGCAACGTATTCCACCATTTGACTGAAAAATAAATGATGGGGATGTTCACCACTCCCACCAACGCCAAGACCCCACTGGCTCGATCCGCGCGGCGCAGATCGTCGATCGACGTCCGTAACAGCATGACTCCGGCATATTGAAATAATAAGATGAGTTCCGAGGTTAACCGGGCGTCCCACACCCACCAGGCTCCCCACGTCGGCTTGCCCCACATCGCGCCAGTCAACAGCGCGAGAAATGTAAACATCGCCCCGGTCGGTGCAATGGCCTGCGCCATCATAAAGGAGAGACGGGCTTTCAGCCCCATTCCTATTCCAGCCCAGATCGCCATCACGACGTACAAAAACATAGACATCCACGCGGCCGGCACATGGACAAAAATAATACGGTAAGAATCGCCCTGTTGAAAATCCGTCGGGGCGACGAGCAGACCAATATACAGCCCAACGGCAATCGCGAGAGCAGCCAGAACGGAAAACCAGGGGACCATTTTCCCTGCCAAGGGGTAAAACGACAGTGGTGCCGAATACTTTGACCAATTCACGCTTGTCTCATCTTTCTATTCCAACGCAATACGTAGTGCCGCCGCAGTGGCCCAGGGTGAAAAAAATAGCGACACCACAAGACAAGCCCCCAGCAGCGACAAGTTGGCCTCACCACCGATCCCCGCCATGCTGCTTGTGACGGCGCCGGCTCCAAAGATCAGTACCGGAACATAAAGGGGAAGCACTAAGAGGGCAACCAAGAGCCCACTTCCGCGCACACCTAGCACCAGCGCAGCACCGATAGCTCCAATCATACTCAACGTCGGCGTCCCAAGCAAGAGCGACAAGACCAGCACCCCCAACGCCTCCCCATTCAACCCGAATTGCAACCCGAGCAGCGGCGACAACAGGACAACTGGAAGACCCGAGACAATCCAGTGCGCAAACACTTTGCCGACGACCAGCACTGGTAACGGCTGAGCAATCAGCACCATCTGTTCCAGCACGCCATCGAGGTAATCCGCCGTAAAGACACGCCCGAGCGATAAGAGACAGGCCAGCAAAGCTGCTACCCACAACACCCCAGCCCCGATCGTCTTTAACACAGCTGGCTCAGGACCAACTCCCAGAGGAAAGAGACTTGCGACAATCACCAGAAAAAACACGGACATCGCGACATCAGACCGGCGTCGCATGGCCAACAACAAATCCCGGCGAACGACCCCGCGCAACGCTTCCCACAGGCTCGGGCGGTTCATCCGTTTATCCTCAGATGCTGAATAAGACTGGACGGCAACCCAACCTCCTGGTGTGTGACCACGATGGCGATCCCGCCCCGCGTAAGATGCTTGTGCAGCTGCTCAGTCACCAGGCCGGTTGCCGCGGTGTCCAGCGATGTAAACGGCTCATCCAACAGCCACAACGGGCGTGTGGACAACCACAGGCGCGCCAGCGCTACCCGGCGCTTCTGCCCCTGCGAGAGCACCTTCGTCGGCAGCTGATGCATTTGGTGCCTGAGCCCCACCGCCTCTAACGCAGCATGCGCCACTGGCCCATCGCAGTGATCGCCGGCCAAGGATGCGGACAAATCAAGGTTCTCCATCGCCGTCAAATCGTCTTTGATCCCGTTCAAATGTCCAACGTAGGTAAGCTGGGCACAATACTGTTCTCGCTGCTCGCGAATGTCCTGTCCTTGCCACAAAATCGCTCCGTCTTCGGGTGACAAAAAACCCAAGAGCATGCGAAGCAAACTGGTCTTCCCACTGCCGTTCTCCCCCACCACCGCCAAGAGTGTTCCCGGCTGAACCGTCACGCTGAGATTCGAGAACAGCCGTCGATCCCCGCGCAGGCAACTCAGTGTTATTGCTTGCAACATAACGAACGCTTCCCTTACGATTGTAACGCCGCCATCGCCTATACATTGATGGCAACAGGTGAGAGTAAAGGGAACAGGACGTGGAAAACAAGGGGCGAGGAGATAGGGATCATCTGCTCCGTCGAGCAGCGTTCGACAGGCATCTTGCTCTGAATACGACGTTACGGGCAACTAATATATAGGCCGTTTGATTTGCTACCCCTCACAACGAATGACGTCCGCATCAGTACCATATGAAGGAGATGCATCATGAGCGAACTTATCTGCATCGCGTTTAAGGACTCTGGTACAGCCGACCGTGTGCTCGACGAACTGCGAGCAATGGAAACGAATTATGTGCTGGATCTGGAAGACGCGGTCATTGTTGTCCGCGATATGAGTGGCAAGGTCCACCTAAAACAGTGCGTCGACGTTTTTGGCGGGGCGACGGTGCACGGTGTGTCGCTGGGAGTGTTGTGGGGAGGGCTGATGGGCCTGCTCTTCATAAATCCTCTGGCCGGTCTAATCGGCAGCCTCGCCGGAGGCGCAGGAGCTGGCGCTATCACCACCGCCGCCAGTGAATATGGGCTCTTGAGTGACTACGGAATCCCGGACAATTTCATCAAGGCCTTGGGGAGTACGATCACACGCGGGACATCGGCAATTTTTTTGCTGATCCACAGTGCCCACCAGGACAAGCTGCTGGCCGGTTTTTCCCGATACGAGGGAACGATTCTCAACACATCGCTCAGCGGAGAGCAGGAAGAAAAGTTGCGAGCCGCCCTAACCAAGCAACGAGACCGTGCAACAGCGAAGAATTAGCCGCAGGCGCGAATCAGGAGAAGACGACGGCCCATCCGCACAGCAGAAACACAAGCCGCCGGCCGCTCACCCCGCTTCGCGGTAGCCGCAGTCTTGATTACGACACTGGACACTCCGGCCGTCCTGCTTGCTAACTTTTTCGACGAGGAACGGCGCCTGGCAGATGGGGCAGGTTTTCGGCACCGGGCGATCCCACAGCGCATATTCACACTTAGGATAGTTGCTACACGCGAAGAATGAGCGGCCCTTACGCGTCCGCTTCTGCACCAGATCGCCCCCGCAACCCGGCTGCGGGCATTTGACCCCGAGGGCCAGCGGTTTGGTCGTTTTGCATCCAGGATAGGCGGAACAGGCGATAAACTTCCCGAATCGCCCCGCCTTGACCACCATCGGACTTGCACACTTGTCGCACTTTTGATCCGTCGTCAATTCGAGCTTGGGCACGATCTTGATCGTGCCGTCTGGAAGTTTTTCAAAGTTCTGTGTGTTCTTGCAGGGTGGATCGTCTTTATACGCAGGACAGGCAAGAAATTTTCCGTTCCGCCCCCATTTGATCTCCAACATCTTGCCACACTTCTCGCATGGAATATTCGTAGGCAGCTCGACGATGTCCTTAGGACCCGGAATTGTCTTGGCCTGTTCCATTTCCCGAGTGAACGACCCATAGAAATCGCGCACCGCCGTCACCCAGGGCTTGTTGCCCTCTTCCACCTCATCAAGCTGTTCCTCCAGTTGCGAGGTGAAATCGACATTGATAAGTTCGGGGAACCCTTTCATCAGAAAGTCGTTGACGGCCCGCCCGGTTTCCGTCGGCACCAGCCGGCCTTCCGTCTTTTCCACGTACTTCCGATCCTGGATCGTCGAAATGATGGCCGCGTACGTGGACGGACGGCCGATGCCTTTTTCTTCGAGTTCCTTGATCAACAAGGCCTCATTGTACCGAGGCGGTGGTTGCGTGAAGTGTTGCTTCGACGTCAGACCTTGGACGGTTTGCCCCTCTTGCCCGACCAGCCTCAGTGGGTCGCCCGCAGAGAGCGCCGGCAATTGTCGTTCGCCGTCTTCCTCCTCCTGATCGGCTTTTGGCTTCTGCGACGGCAATTCCTTATCGACACCCTCGAGGTAGGCAATCGTATGGCCCGGAAACTTCACCACCGTGCCGGTGGACCGAACGACGTACTTGTCCTTTGTTCCGACTGGTGCCGAATCGATACGCGTGACGTCTAAAATCTCCGGCACCATCTGCGACGCGATGAACCGATTCCAAATCAGCTTATATAGATTGTATTGATCCGGATCCAAATATTGGCGGATCGATTCGGGATCGCGCGCTGCCGATGTCGGACGGACCGCTTCATGTGCCTCCTGTGCAGCCTTCTGCGTCTTGTAAACGTTCGGTGTTGCCGGCAGATACTCCGCTCCAAATCGCGACTGGATAATCTCTCGTGCTTCGGCCATAGCTTCGTTGGAAATACGCGGCGAATCCGTTCGCATATAGGTAATGAGACCCGTCGCCCCTTCGGCGCCGATTTCGATGCCCTCGTAGAGCTGCTGCGCCAGCGTCATTGTCTTTTTCGGTGAGAAATGCAACTTGCGGGCGGCTTCTTGCTGTAACCGGCTCGTAATGAACGGTGCGACGGGATTGCGCTTCTTTTCCCGGCGCTCGACCGACTGCACGACGAACGGCTTGTCGTGAATCGCCTCCACCACACCACCGGCCTGCTCGGCATTTTCGATCGATGCCTCTTTCCCGTTGATACTATGGAGCTTGGCCTCGAACGAAGGAGGGTTCTGGCCGGATAGCAAGGCGGTGATCGACCAATATTCTTCAGCCCGAAACGCTTCCCGCTCCGCCTCGCGCTCACAGATCAATCGCATGGCGACGGATTGCACCCGGCCCATGCTGAGGCCGCGCCGCACTTTATTCCAGAGCAGCTGGCTACCTTGATAGCCGACGATGCGATCCAACACACGGCGCGCCTGCTGCGCGTTGACCAGCTTCATATTGATTTCATCCGGCGACTGCAGCGCGCGCTTGATCGCCGATTCGGTGATTTCATTGAATCGGACCCGGAAAATGTTTCCGGCTTTCTTTTTCTTTTTCGACTTCCCTAGCAACTCCTGTTCGATGTGCCAGGCGATAGCCTCCCCTTCGCGATCGGGATCCGGCGCCAGAAAAATCTTATCGACCCCTTCGGCCTTCTTCTTGATATCGGCTAACACCTTGGATTTGCCCTTGATCGTAACGTACTGCGGTTCAAAATCGTGTTCGATATCGACGCCCAACTTGCTGGTCGGCAGATCCTTGACATGGCCGACCGAAGCCATAACTGTATAGCCGCGCCCCAGATACTTGGTAACGGTTTTCGCCTTGGTCGGCGACTCAACGATGATCAGAGATTTTGCCATAACAACTCCATTGACACATCAAAGGTCGTCCCATCCGTATCAAATATCTTGGGTGGATGCAACTAGCGCGGTGAAAGTTACACGTTCAGGATCGGCTGAGGTGCAGGGTCAGCGGTGGATGTATTGCTGGCCCGGCAGTTTTCCTACACGCCCGGACAATTCCAGGAACAGCAAGCTGGCCGCCACTTTAGCAACACTCAGCCCCGTCGCTTTAATCATCATAACAACGGACCTTGCCTCATACGATAACGCTTCGTACGCTGGACCATCCTCGCTGCTCAACGGAACCTGCGGGAGTCCCGACACAGCCCCGATGCGCAGCGCGGCCCGAAGCTGTGCGCTGACCCGAGGCAGAATGTCGTCGAGAATATCTTGCCCCCGCTCAATCAACGTCGCCCCTTCTTTGATGAAACTGTTCGAACCCCAGCAGGCGGCTTCTTTCACGAAGCCTGGCACGGCAAAGACCTCACGGCCCTGCTCCAACGCCAGCGTTGCCGTAATCAGTGATCCACTGTCCCGTACGGCTTCACTGACAAGCACGCCCAGCGAAAGCCCCCTGATAATGCGGTTCCTCCGTAGGAAATGATGGCTTAGCGGAGACGAGCCAATCGGCAGCTCGGAGAGCACCGTGCCGCCTCCTTCGATGCTGCGCCGCAGCGCCGGATGTTCTGACGGATAGGTCCGATCAATACCATACCCCAGCATGGCGATTGTGCGTCCCTTGCCGGCCAGCGCACCATGGTGCGCCGCCGCGTCGATCCCCCGTGCCAAACCGCTGACGATCGTGACGCCGGTACCGGCAAGATCCTTGGCGATCTCTTTGGTCACGACCCGGCCGGACGGCAGCGACACGCCGGTCTCCCACGATCGCCACCGCAACGTTGTCGTGTGCTGACAACGTCCCGCTCACATACAATAACGGAGGTTGATTGGGAATGGTTCTGAGCCTCACGGGATAGGATCAGTTGAAGCGTGTGAGTGCACGGATGTTGAGCCGCTCGGCTGTTTTGATCTGCTTGTGGAGTTATTGACGGACGGTGGGTGGGGGTCCGCGCCGGATCGATCCAACCAGCTCGGCATCGCACCTCGCTTGAATCAGATTATTCTGGTCCACCGATAGTACGGCATGCTGTGAACCAAACGCGTGCACCAACTTGAGCAACATGCCGTCGCCCACACCGGCAATCGATTGAAGGGTCAGCCAGGAGACGAGCGTGCCTCGATCCATTACCGGCACCGACAAGACGACAGATGGACAATGCTCCTGGACTTGCAAGCCGGGGCCATCAGCAGAACAGGAGAATGTATTTGGTAGACGATTTGATTACATGACGATCAGATCGTACTGCTCAAGGTGCAATTGGCGATCCGGCATGATGACGATCTTGGCCGAGCACTCCTGCTCCAAGCGTTCCACCCCCTGACGCTCTTCCTCCTGCAGCAACTCGACCACCGTCGGATGGGCTCCGACGACGATGCGGCATTGCCCATCGGACGGTTCGATCCGGCGAATCTCCCGGAATATTTCATAGGCCACGGTGGTCGGGGACTTCGTGTATCCGCGTCCTTCGCAATATCGGCAGGGTTCAGACAACGAGCGCAGCAGGTCTTCGCGGACACGCTCGCGTGAAATTTCGATCAACCCGAGATCCGAAATTCTGGAGATCCGTGTCCGCGCCTTGTCGGAGGCCATGGCATCCACCAGTGCATGGTACACCTTGTTGCGGTTCTTCTCCCGCTCCATATCGATGAAATCGACGATGATGATGCCGCCGATGCCCCGCAACTTCAGCTGATACGCCACTTCTTTGGCCGCCTCCAAATTGTTCCGGAGGATTGTTTCTTCTTGATCCCGTTTGCCGACAAACCGGCCTGTATTGACGTCGATGACCGTCATTGCTTCCGTATGATCGATCACCAAATACCCACCCGACTTGAGCCAAACCTTGCGGCTCATCGCCCGTGCAATCTCCTGCTCCACCCCCAAGTAGTCGAACAGCGACTCGTCCTTATCGTAGAAATGAATCCGTGAGGTTTGTTCGGGAGAAAACCGCTGCACGAAATTGCGAATGGCGTCGTATTCCTGCCGGGCATCGATCCAGAGCCGGTCCACTTTCTTGCTGAACATGTCCCGCACCACGCGGAAGCTGAGGCTCAAGTCACTGTGCAATAATGCCGGCACGCCCGACTGATCCCGCTTGGCCAGAATGTCCTGCCAGAGAACGTGCAGAAAGTCGACGTCGGACTTGAGCTCGTCTTCCTTGACGTCTTCGCTGACTGTCCGAACAATGTACCCGAAACCGGGACGCCGGACGCGCCTCATGATGTCCTTCAATCGCGCCCGCTCCTCATCACGGGGAATCCGCCTCGACACGCCGATATGCTCGACATTCGGCATGAACACCAAATACCGACCCGGCAATGATACGTATGCCGTGACTCGCGACCCCTTGGTGCCGATCGGCCCCTTCGAGATCTGGACCATCAGTTCTTGGCCTTCACTCAAGAGCTGTTCGATCGGTTTTGCGCTCTGCCGTTTTGGCCGAAGCACATCCGAGTCTTTGTCATCCTCCTCGGCCTCGACCAACATGTCCCCCGGCTCCGCATCCATCGAGAGATCGGACACGTGCATAAAGGCGGCCTTCTCCAAACCGATATCCACAAATGCCGCCTGCATGCCGGGAAGAATTTTGGCGACCCGGCCTTTATAAATATTCCCGACATAGTCCTTGTGCTTGGCACGATCGCCGAACAAATCGGTGACCACACTCCCGTCAAGAACCGCCACGCGGGTTTCTTCCCGCGCGACCGAAATTGCAATCTCTGTCCCCATACCTACTCCTTGTCCTGGAGAGCCGCCATATAAGGGGCGCGGCAGACGCAGGCACCCGCCCAAGTCCGCCGCTAATCATGATTCCCTTCAACATCTCACCGGCTCTCGATCAAATTTGTACGGGCACCGTCAGCGCGACGCCCGACGGACGCGTGCCCACAGTGACACGATCAATAAAACAAACTCAACCGTCTTCGCTTGACATTCAACAGCAATCCCAGCGACGCCATGGTCGTAATCGTGGCGCTCCCGCCGTAACTCACTAGCGGCAAGGGGATCCCCACGATCGGAAACATCCCCACCGTCATCCCGATATTCACCACGACGCAGAAACTCAGCATCGAGACGATCCCCACTGCGAGTAACGCCCCCAGCTGGTCTTTCGCCTTGGACGCAATTTCCAGCGACAGCCAAATCAGGGTGACAAAGAGCGCCAGCAGCACGAACACGCCGAGAAAGCCCCACTCTTCCGCATACACCGCGAACACGAAATCCGTATGGCCTTCCGGTAGGAACTTTAGCTGGGTCTGCGTGCCACCGAACAGCCCCTTTCCAGTCAATTCGCCTGACCCAATCGCAATTTTCGACTGCAACGCATGATACCCTTTACCTCCCGGATCATAGTCCGGATTGATGAACGCCATAATGCGCTGTCGTTGATAATCATGCAAGGACCCCCACACCCCTTCCCACACAAAAGGGAAGAGCATGACGGAGAAAAGTAGCATCACTCCCAGCGCCTGAGACCGGACTCCGACCATTAATAGCATCACGACAAAGACGGCGACGAAGCTCAGGCCGCTGCCTAAATCCGGCTGCTTCAAAATCAAGAGAAGTCCCGGCAACATCAACAGACCCGGCAGGATCACGCGCTGGAGCCATCCTCTGCGAGGCGCTTTCGAATAGTAATGAGCTAGCACTAAGATCAGCGCGAGCTTGGCGAACTCCGACGGCTGAAAACTGAACGGTCCCAGAGCAATCCACCGCTGCGCACCTTTGCTCGCCCGCCCTTCGAACAGCACGAAGAGCAGCATCAAGAGCACCAGCGCATAGGCGGGATAAGCCAGCCGCGCGAGACTGTGATAGTCCCAGACCCACATAACCAGAAAGGCCCCCGCCCCCAAGCTGATCCACATCAACTGCTTGAGATAATACGGCGCCACACCGCCCTGCTGGTCGTAAGTTACGCTGTGAATGGAGAGCACGCCGAGGCCGAGGATGGCCAGGATGAGTCCCACATAGCGAAGGTCAAAACTGTCGAACCTGCGCACCTCCGTCAACTGATCCATCATAATGGCTCCGAGGCTTGCCGCGCCGGCTTTGCCGTGGGGTCGCCTGGGGTCGCTGCTGGCGCTGATAAATTCAACTTAATGAAGGTTTCGATAAGCTCTTTCGCTAACGGAGCCGCCGCAGCTCCTCCATGCCCCATGTGCTCGCTCAGCACCACCACCGCAATCTTCGGTGATTCGACTGGAGCAAAGGCAACAAACCAAGCGTGATCGCGAAACTTCTTGGGGATACTTTCTTCCGGTCCCGTTTGGAGCGCCGCCACCTGGGCAGTTCCCGTCTTCCCGGCGATCGTAACGAGTGAGGATTTCGCTCTGGTCGCTGTTCCTTTTGTCACGACATCGGCCAATGCGTCTTTTACAATGCGGAAGGTCTCAGGCTTTGCCTTGATTTTGCCACGTGGCACCGTTAGCAGTTCTTGCAAATTGCCGGTTGTTCGATCCATCACCGCATGCACAAGCCGCGGACGGTAACTCACGCCGTTATTGGCGACTGTGCCGATCAAACTCGCCATTTGCAGCGGCGTGACCGTCACATACCCCTGTCCGATCGCCGCTGAAATGGTTTCCCCTGGCAACCACGCCGTGTTCTTCGCCTTTTGCTTCCAGACGGTCGACGGCATAATGCCTGATCGTTCGGACGGCAGTTCGATCCCCGTGTCTTGCCCAAGTCCGAACTCCTTGCCATACTCGGCCATCACATCGATGCCCATTCGTTGTCCGATCGTATAAAAATACACATCACACGAATGGACCAACGCATCGTGAAGCGCCACGGCGCCATGCCCAACCGCTTTCCAGTCACGGTAGATCCGGTTACCAAATTGGTAGCCACCATTGCACGACACCGTGCTGTACTGCGCCATTGTTTCTGATTCCAACGCGGCAACTGCCATAGGCACCTTAAATGTGGAGCCAGGCGGATACTGCCCTTGCGAAGCGCGATTGGTCAACGGATGGCCCTCGTCCTGCACGATCTCACCCCATTGCTTGGGCGTGAGTTCCCGCGACAGGACGTTTGGATCAAATCCAGGCCGACTGGCCATCGCCCAAATATCGCCATTGGTCGGATCCAACGCCACGATGGCGCCGGACTCACTGCCCAGCAAATCCTCGGCGACTTTCTGCAGCCGGACATCGATTGTGAGATACAGGTCGTTCCCGGCCTGCGGGTGCTCCACGACAACCTCCCGTTTCTCGTTGCCATGGGCATCCACTTCGACATTCTTTTGTCCGGCTTGGCCGCGCACATGGCGGTCGAAGAATTTTTCTATTCCATATTGACCCACCACGCTGCCCTGGTGGAGGCCGGAAAATTCCGGCCTCTCCAACTGGTCGGCAGAAATTTCTCCGACATAGCCGAGGAGGTGGGCCGCCATACCTCCACCGGGGTAGTTCCGTTGGGACTCCACCTGGACCATAACGCCAGAAAGTTCTAGACGATGGGATTCGATCAACACGGCATCATGCAAAGTCATGCGATCCTTGATCTTGCGCGGCAGCGACTTGCCACCCTTGGCGGTCAGTTTTTTTCTGATGAGCACCGGATCGAGGTCGAGCAGATCGGACAGCTGTCCGATCAACTGTTCACGATCCTTCACTTCGTCTAACGTCACATACAGGCTGAAACTCGGCACATTGTTCGCCAGAAGCACGCCGTTACGGTCATAAATTAGCCCACGAGCGGGCTCGAGCAAGACCTGCCTGGTGCGATTATTCTTCGAGAGGTCCAAATAATAGGCCCCATCCCAGACTTGTAAATGCCAGAGGCGCAGGCTGAGGAGGGCCACCACTAGGAGAAGCCCTACGCGCAAAACCATCAGCCGACGGTGGAAATCGTCAGATTCGTTCTCTGCGTAATTGCCCGACGCCATGCGATCACCTACGTTCTGTACTTCGATACCAACCATTCAATATCCAACCGGTTCCACGCCAGCCAATAGAACACGCCGCCCACGACGCCGTCGAACACTGCCTGCGGCAAGACGATCGTCTTCAGCACCCACCACACATTTTGTTGTTCGTTGAGCGCCAGCATCAAGGCGGTGAGCAGACTGGACACACAGGAGGCGGCGAAGAGCCCCAAGACCAGCATCACCGGGGTCATATACACCACGTGGCGGCCGACGACGCCCGCGAGGTATCCAACGAGTCCCTTTGTCGAGATACCGACGATCAGATCAATCGCGGAAAAGAGGCCCATGATCCACCCAACGGCCAGCCCGACCAACAACCCTTCAAGCTCACCGCCCCAAAAGCCCGCCACACACACCACGATCAATCCAAGATCCGGCATCACACCCCCGACAGCCACATGCGGCAAGAGCACTGATTGGATCGGAATGAGCCCGACGATCAGCCCCGCGATCCCCAGTATCTTCATGGCTTGCGCTTGCCCTTCAGAGTTCCGGAAGGCTCGTTCTCAGTCTGAAGATTAGGAGACTGGATCACCAACACCTCTTCGACCAGGCCAGCATCGACTTCTGGAGTCAGCTCAGCGAACTGGAACAACGCACCTTCCGATTTATAGATCCGCGTGATCGTGCCAATGGACAAGCCGCGGGGAAATCCTTCGACGAGACCAGACGTCACCACCCGATCACCCAGGCGCACAGTGGACAGCAGCGGGATATATTTTAGCTGCGCCAGCCCAGATATGGTTCCTTCGATGATCCCCTCATCCCTGGTTCGTTGAACCAAGCCGGCGATTGCATTGTTCGGATCCGTCACCAGCAACACCACCGAAGTCGCTGCCGTCGTCTTCACGATCCGGCCAACCACACCGGCTGGCGTAACCACGCCCATGTGCGGTCGAAATCCGTCCGACTCGCCCTTATTGAGGATGATCGCGCGGTACCAGTTCCCAGTATCGCGGCCAATCACTTGCGCTGCCACCATCGGAAACATCTCTTGCTCCTTAAATTCCAGTAGAGCCGTGAGCCGCTCCGTCGCCGCTGCCGCTTCATGCAACTGACTGTGTTGCCCTTTGAGCTGTTCCAGTTCTTTCCGCAACTCCATGTTTTCTTCCTGTAACCCCTGCAATGCGACATAACTGCTCCAGAAATCGGCCACCCCCCCTTGAATCCCAGACACCGCACGGAGGGGCCAACTAACCCCCCATCCGATCGGACTCCCGACCTCTTGGAACACACTTTGGAGCTGCTTAGGAAGCAGGAAGAAGCCGAGCAGGAGTACGACAGCAAGGGCGAGCGCCAAGCGCTTCGCCTTATAGGATGTGCGAAAAGTGACCATCCGCATAAGGGATGGGACCTTACCGGAGGTTGTTGGCCTCGGACATGACCGAGACTTTCCGAAGGAGATCCAGTTCGTCCAAAATCTTACCCACGCCCAAGACGACGGAGGTGAGCGGATCGTCCACCGTGATGATCGGCAAGTTCGTTTCTTCGCGTAACCGCATATCCAAGCCTTTCAGCATGGACCCTCCGCCGGTCAAAACAATTCCGCGATCAATAATATCCCCCGCCAGTTCCGGCGGGGTGTTCTCCAGCGCAATCTTAATCGCGTCGACAATGGTTCCAATGGGTTCCTGCAACGCCTCACGGATCCCCGCATCGTCAATGACCAGCGTGTGCGGGATACCGGAAATCAAATCGCGGCCTTTGATCATCATGGTCTTTCGTTCCTCGAACGGATAAGCCGAGCCGATTTCGAATTTGATCCGTTCCGCCATGTGTTCGCCGATCAGCAAATTAAATTTCTTTTTGATGTAATTCATGATCGCTTCGTCCATCCGGTCGCCGGCAACCTTGACGGACTCGCTATAGACAATGCCGCCGAGCGAAATGACCGCGATATCCGTCGTACCGCCCCCCACATCGACAACCATATTGCCCGACGGCTCGGTGATCGGCAATCCGGATCCGATCGCCGCGGCAACCGGCTCTTCAATCAAATAGACTTCTCGCGCACCCGCAAGCTCCGCCGAGTCGCGCACCGCCCGCTGTTCGACCTGGGTAATGCGGGACGGAACCCCGATAATGATCCTGGGCCTAACGAAGACGTTGCGATTGTGCGCCTTACGGATAAAATGCTTCAACATCTGCTCGGCCATCTCGAAGTCGGCGATTACGCCTTCCTTCATGGGCCGAATCGCCACGATGTTGCCGGGCGTCCGGCCGAGCATCTTCTTCGCATCGATGCCAACGGCTAACACCTTCTCGGTTTTCTTTTCAACCGCCACCACCGATGGCTCATTCAATACGATACCTCTCCCACGAACATAGACCAGAGTCGTAGCGGTACCTAAGTCGATTGCCAGATCATTGGAGAACCACCCAAAGACATCTCCCGTGAACCTCACGACTTCTCTCCCTTCTTCTGGCCAGGCAATCCGACACCAAGCCACTACAAGTTCAGGTGCATATATCAGTCTGGAATCGCTAACTGACCGGCATCCAACACATGCGTCCTTGCCACCTCATCGCCGAGGCGACGGCCTTGTTCATTCCCGATAATCAACAATCCTTCGAGAGCCAAAATCGCCAACGACGCCAGCCACCCGACATAGGGAATAGCAAAGGCCAGCTGTGCCCCTCCCAACGGGAAATTCCGAATGATCGACTCTCGGAACCCCGCAGCATCCCGGCTGTCCATCCGTACGGTCTGAAGACCAATCAGCCGCTTGCCGATACTCTTGCCACCCGCGAATCCGTCCGCAATTAAAATGTAGGCCAGACCGGAAAGAAACCCGACTGGAGGAACGATTTCGTTTGCGGCGACGACGATGAACAGATCAATCAGTTTCGCGATGAACCGATTCAGAACATGGGCCTTCGGATATACCGTCCGTCCCAGCAATTTCGAGGTTGACTCCACCCCGGTCAAGAAATCTCCTTTAATTTATAGACAATATAACAAAATTCTGTGTTCGGCACAAACAAAGACCATTCCTTGCGCACCGCGATCTTTCGCCTTACCGTGCAGCTACCATCTTGCCTTAAGCGAGAGGCGCAAGTACAATCCTCTCATGTTTCCTGAACGCGAGAGAATGACATGATCAAATTGATGCGCAACGCGGCCCATGATTACCCATGGCTGCTCAAATCCATCATGGGCATTTTGGCCGTCGCCTTCGTCATCACGATGGGCTGGTGGGGCTTCGGCGAACAGCCAGGCAATGCCGTCGCCAACGTCGGCGACCTAACCGTCTCACGGGACGACTTCCGGCGTGCCTACGAATTTTTGTACCGCAGTTATAAGGAAAAAGGCGGAGCCGACCTGAAGGACGAAACCTTCAAAGCGCTCGTCGTCGATCAACTGGTCGACAGCCGCCTCTGGGTCCTGGCGGCCCAGGAGATGGGCATCACGGTATCCGACACGGACCTGCGCAACTTGATCATCGAGATTCCCGACTTCCAAAAAAACGGTGTCTTCGATCCCGAGCTCTATCAGCGCCTGCTCGCGGTCAACCACTGGACCCCCGCAGCCTTTGAAGCCATGCAGATGCAGGAGATCCTGGCAAGAAAAGCGCGCATGATCGTGCGCGACGCTGTCGCGCTGACTCCGTTGGAGATCGCGGAAGGCCAAACTCTCATGATGAGGCCGCAGGGCTCTGATCCAACCAAAGCTATCGTCGCTGAGGATCGTGTCTTGCAAGACATGCTTTTGCAGAAACAATTGCGTGCCATCCAGGCATATCAAGAATCCCTAAAAACCAAGATTGCGATCAAGATTCACCGAGAGCTGCTCTGACACGCATCAGGCTCTTTTGGAGCCTATCATTAGCGGGCTCTTGGCCTTCTCTCTCGCCGTAAGGCGGTAGTTGTGTAATCTCTCCACTCTCCATTGGCGGCTCTACTCCTGGTCCGTACCGGACAATGCTCCGGTTCCACTCACACTGTCCTCCAGCGCGACGGAGGAAACCATGAGAACCAACGGAGAAAAGAGAACAACGATGACACACATTCACAGACATCTCCTCACACACACGAGACGTGCCCCACAAAAACAGCCGCGCACGCTCGATGCTCCGGCCGATCCGGTACGTGCACGATATAACCCCGTCCTCGTACCCCTGCGCTTACGGGCCTTTCGGTTCCCACTCACTCGCCAGTTTTTTAGCCTTGGCAATTCGAGCCTCCGTCATCTCTTTGTCCAATGAGGCGAGCAGTAGGGGCGCAGACTTATCTCCGTGCTTCGCAGCTAGAGTGAGCCACTTATAGGCCTGAACCTTATCTTTCGGCACGCCTTCTCCATAATCGTACATGATGGCGAGCTTTGTTTGAGCGAGCGGCATGCCTTGGTCTGCCGCGCGACGCAACCATCGCAGGGCTTGCTGATAATCTTTTGGACCGCCTTCTCCATTAAAATACAACGTGCCCAGGCTGAACTGTGCCTTAGCCTGTCCCTGGACCGCCGCTTTTCCATACCATTTCCGAGCCTGCACATCGTCCTGCGGCACCCCGCGTCCCTTGTGATACAACAGTCCCATTTGATACTGCGCCAGGGCATCGCCCTGCTCCGCTAGCGGCTGCCACTCACGTAAGGCAGTGGCGTAGTCTTCACTGTCATGCGCTGTCATGCCGGCCTGAAAATCGGCCCATGTCGGCACAGCGGGATAGAAGATCGACAGCACAAGGATCAGAGCCAATCGGAAAGACATAGGCACCTCGCAAGTTTCAGTATTTTAGAAGAAGCGCACTGGGAGGGGCAAGCGGCAGTTAGCAGCCAAACATGCGCCGAAGCGGAGGCACCAGATAATAGGCGATGACGGACAAGACTACACCCACCATCGATCCAAGCAGACCTGTGACATAGAGACCAGCAAAGGGAGCCAGAAACAGGATGAGAATAATCAGCACCGCGAAAGACCTATGACGCTCATAGAACTTGCGGCGATTGTGAGCAGTGAGGGACTCGGAAAAGGAAAGACTGGAGGAGTCAGACATGGGCGGTTTGGAATATTTCCGCCAGCCTATCGGCGCCGGCACTTCTCAAACAGGAGTGTAACTGCTTGCTCAGCGTGTTTCGTCGCCACGTCCGCATGACTGACTTTGCCATGCTCAATGCCCTGTTTGAGTTCCCTAATCCCTGCGTCCACATACGGAGCCTCGCCGGCCTACAGGGCCGACTGGAGCGCGACTTTCGCACTAGTCAGGAGGGCACTCACATGCCCCTGCTTACCATGGTCCGTCGCCTCTTCAGCGAGCGTGATAGCCTCTTCGCGGTTCAGCTCTTCAGCCCGCACCACATCATGCCTGGCCTCGCCTTCGCCAAAGACCAATTACAACGGCAACAGCGTGGCGGTGACGAGCGCGAATAGAGAAGCGAGCGCGAACGCAGATGGCATGGTAAATCGCGTCATTGGGATTCTCCCTTTCCTAAACAAAGTGAACTAGCCTCCGTAAAGACTATTTACCACCGTGCAAACCACTCGAAGCAAGAGAGAACTCCCGGTACGTTATCTATTTTCACGGAATTGCCGGTTGAGTCGGTGGACTAGGCATCGGTGAGAACGCTCGCGGCTGAGGGGATGGAGCGGGCATGGGGATCAGCGGTCTCGCTTGAGAGGATTGAGTGGGCATCGGTGAGAACGCCCGCAGTTGCGGCGTCGGCGTCGGCATGGGGATGACCGGTCTGGGTTGAGATGGTGGAGTTGGCATGGGATTCCTTTCCGTCTGCGCGCACGCTTGGCGGATTGACATCCACTCCCTATCGGGAATTCCCACGAGCGACAGGGCCGTGAGGATCACGGACGTACATACCCCAAACACGATGGTAGAATAGAACACCGTCCTCCCTCACTCGTATGGAAATCTGGTGGAATGCGTGATTGCGTCGATCAATGCACGCCTGACAGTCTCCATTTCCTGGAAGAGAGAGTACTCCCTCACACACACGCCGTGCAAATCGTTTGAAATAACCCAAATCCCGTCGGAGTAGAATTGTAACCCACAGAGCGTGTGTTTCCACGAGGGCGACCGATGCTGGTGACGCCGGAAATAAATGTGCGCAATCGACGTGCGGCGCTGATGGCCGCTGGACTAGCCGCGCTTGCGGCCGCGTGACTGGGCTGACTCTTTCCGGTCCTGTGACTGCTCGTCGAATTAAGTCTTCTCGGCTACCGGTGGGTGCGCCGGCGCTGTCTTCGGCGGCTGGTGGTAATGCATCAGCCCTTTCCGGCTGCGTGAGAATCACTTCTGCAGACGCACGTGGCGTTCTTCCGGATCCTGAACGATGCGGGCCGGACACGGTTCCGACACCTGGTGCAGATCTTCCTGAATGAAGTTCGGATCACGGGGATTCGCACGGAAGTGGACGATACGGTCCGCATGCTGGTTGCAGCGAGTACGATGATTTCGATCTTCGGCTTTCATGACTGATCGTGCCCCCGGCTACACGAAGTGCTGATCTATCCAGGCGTCTTTGACGACGCTTACCGGAGAGACGGGGGAAAACAGGAGACCATTTGGGGCATGGCTGGGCTGCACTATTATAAGCGGAGTGATGATTCTCTGGAAGCCGGCACCGCTCGCGGGATTCGATTATCCGTCCGAGTATCACCATGTGGGGGTGCACGAGTTCGTACACATGCTCGAGCAGGAGACATGTGACCATGGGATCCCCGCCGGAAATCCCTTGGATGGCAGTGCGGCAGTGGATGCAGCTTGTGGCGAAGGAACTCGCCCATCCGTCACGGCACCAGGCCAGGCTAAACACCTATGCCTGCACAAACGAGCATGAATTCTTCGCGATGCTGGCCACATATTTCTTCGCGTTGCCCGTGTCCTTGGAACGGCGAGACACGGCCATCTATGCTCTTATGCGGGACCTGTTTCACCAGGACCCGCGAGTGCTGTTCAGCCTGGCTCCCTGTCCATCCGACGGCCTTGGCCGTAACGCAGCTTGTCCTTGCCGCAGTGAGCACCAAGTTCAAACACAGTTGTCTCGCCAAAGCCGGCTCGTGATGCGGGAATGCCCGCAGGATGTTCAAAAAAGCGGTTCAGCAGGACCGCAGCAAGCAAAGAGACGCGGTATACTCTGAGCCATATATTGAGCCTCTGAGCAATGCGAGAGCGACGCTGGCAGATTTTTTCAGCATCCTGTTAGAGAATCAGCATCGCGTCACCGTAGCTGTAGAAACGATAGCGTTCTTGAACCGCCCAGGCGTACATCTGTCGAACTGTGTCGATACCGGCAAAGGCCGACACCAGCATCAGGAGGGTAGTTTGGGGCAGGTGAAAGTTGGTCATAAGCGCATCGACGACCTGGAACTGAAAGCCCGGAGTAATGAAGAGCCGACTCTCGCCGCTGGCCGGCACGACTTTCCCCTGTGCCTGCGCAACCGTCTCTAACGTCCGCACGACCGTGGTCCCCACGGCCACGACCCTCCGGCCCGCCAGCTTCGTTCGCGCAATTGCCTTGGCGACGTCGGCACTGATCACAAACCTCTCTTCTCCCATCTGATGATCTTCAATGCGCTTCGCCATGACCGGCTTGAACGTGCCCGGCCCCACATGCAGGGTAATCGCAGCCACTTCGATGGATTGCTCCGTCAATCGTGCGAGCAGCTCCGATGTAAAATGCAGCCCCGCTGTCGGCGCCGCAATCGCGCCCTCGTGCGTTGCAAACGCCGTTTGATACCAGATCTGATCCTCCTGACTCGGCGGCCGTTTGATGTAGGGCGGTAGAGGCATCTGCCCGCACTCACGCAGGAACTGCTCCACCGGACGATCACTCTCCATTTTCACCGTCGTGCCAGTGACATCCCGCTTCACGATCATGGCGCAGCACGAGTCATCGAATTCAATGACGTCTCCGATACGAAACGTGCCTTTAACCATGATCTCCCAGAGCCCCTCGCCGAGATCTTTGACAAACAACACCTCAACCGACTTGCCAACCGGCTGCTTGGTCCCCAGTACCCGCGCCGCCAGCACCTTGGTATTGTTCACGACCAAGAGATCGCCCGGATCGAGCAAGGCAGGAAGGTCCGCAACCTGCCGATGGCCAAACCGGTTTGTGCGGCGGTCCAGCACCAGCAGCCGCGCCCGATCGCGTGGGAGTACAGGCTGCAACGCAACCAGGGACGGGTCAAACGGAAAGTCGAACTCGGAGAGTTCCATCAGGAGACAGGAGGAGCCACGACTGGGGGAATCGGTGGTGTCCGCGTGAGCGATGCGTCTTTCAGTTCCGTCCTCGGATAATAATATTGAAGAATGCTGGAATAGGAGTAGCCAAGCTCGGCTAGTTCCTTGGCGCCCCATTGGCATAATCCGACCGCATGGCCGGCGCCATATCCGGAGAGCTTAACCTCTTTACCGATCGAATCGATGGTGAATTGCGTGCTGGGAATGATCGTATAGCCCACCGCCTTGCGCAGCTCTTCTCCCCGCAAAATCAGCTCACCCTTGGAATGCAGGATGCGCAGCGTGGCCACCCGGCCCGCGCGGCTATACGTCTGCGGCGTCAGTATCACGATCGTCCCGACGGCGAATCCCAGCTGTCTGAGGTTCTTTTCGAGCGTCTCCATTTTGAAGGAAGCTTTCCACTGATAATAGGGAGATTCGAGATCGAATGGGCACTCAACCCCCTTCAGATACGGCAAGTCTTTCGACCAAACAACCACGGCGTCTTCGGTGAGGCCTGCGGCCGTCGAAGAAAACGCCGCATAGATCGGCGCCCCCTCATAAGTCACCACCTGCCCCCGCGTTGCCCCCACCGCCTGTTCCACCCGCGCATCGATCCCGTGATGCCCCCGATAGACTTGATCCTGAGCACTCGCCACCACGTCATACTGCCGAGACCCGCTGAGCATGTGTTGATATAACGCATAGGTCCGGGCCGCCACCGCCTGCGCTTTGAGCATTTCCAGATGCCAGGAGGAATTGACCTCCGCCGGCACCACCCCTTTCACGTATTCCTCCAGATCAACATGATTGACGATCATCACGCCTTTTCCCCGGAGCACCACCTTCACGAACCCGCCGACTTGCAGCGTGGCTTTGTCGTCTCGGGGCCCGGACAGTGCGCTACTCCCGTTACCGTTCGGCTGCGGCAACCAGAGCTTCAGATCCTGTTCCCCGGCACGCAACGTGACCTGCTCACCGTGGATACGGGTTCCGTTCAAGAGGATCGCTTGCCCTCGAACTTCGATGCGAAGCACCGCCAGATAGAGACGGGCCTGACCCCGCTCGTCCGCGGCCCAGATAACGTCGGCAGCGCGTACGTCCAGCCGTTGGACGTCGGCTGCGAGCATGACGCGGATGGAGGGAGCCGCATAGGCCGGGGCCAGCACACACCACCCCATGATCACCACAGCGTTCAGTGCAGCACCCCACCATCGCATCATCGGCGGAAGAACCATCCTAGGAGATAGAATATCAGACTAAGCACGATACTGAGGACAATGCTGGTGGCGATGGGGAAGTAGAAACTGACGTTGTCGCGTTTGTAGGAGAGATCGCCGGGTAATTTACCCAGCCAACTGACGGCGCTGCCCAACCCAGGGATTCGCTCCACTGCAACCAGCAGTATGCCGATCACCATGATCGCCACCCCGATTCCGATCAGGACCTTGCCAATCGCAGTCCATTCCATCGTTACTCCTTCAGCAAGCATTCGGCGATCTGAATCGCATTCAGCGCCGCCCCTTTGCGGAGATTGTCGGACACGACCCAGAGATTGAGGCCATTTGCAATCGATACATCTTCGCGTACTCGACCGATATAGACCTCATCTTTCCCCGTCACGTCCAACGGCATCGGATAGAGTTTCTTCCCCGGATCATCGTACACGATGACGCCGGGCATGGCAGCCAGCGCAGTCCGCGCCTCGTTGGGCGGCAACGGCTTCTCCAGTTCGAGATTGATCGCTTCGGAATGGCAGCGCAACACTGGGACACGAACCGTCGTCGCCGTCACGCGCAGCGCCGGTGTGCCGAGAATCTTCCGGGTCTCCTTCACGATTTTTACTTCTTCCGAACAGTCTCCACCGTCATTGAACGAGCCAATGTGCGGAAGCAGATTAAAGGCGATCTGATAGGGATAGACTTTCGTCTTCACGTCGTGAAAAGCCATCAGATCTTTCGTCTGATCCATCAATTCATCCATCGCCGCCGCGCCAGTGCCTGACACGGACTGAAACGTCGTGACCACCACGCGCCTGATCCCGACCGCATCGTGTAACGGTTTGAGCACCATGACCAGCGGCGTCGTGGTGCAGTTGGGGATCGAGACGATGCCGCGCGGCATCGACTGCAGCGCCTGAGCATTCACTTCCGGCACCACCAACGGCACTTCGTTGTTCATCCGCCAGACACCGCTGTCGTCAATCACGACCACGCCTGCCGCGCCAAGCTTTTGCCCATAGTCCCGGCTGATTGCATCCGTCGCCGAGATCACCGCGAAATCAACACCGGCAAAAGATGACCCGGGTGTCAGTTCCTCGATCATCCATTCCTTGCCCTGGCACGACATCGTTCCGCCGGCCGATCGTTTGGACGCAAACAGCCGCAGGGACTCCAACGGAAACTTCCGCTCCTCCAAGATCTCTAGCGTTTCCTTCCCGACAGCGCCGGTGGCGCCGAGAATCGCCATAATGTATTTCGATTTCTTTTTCAGCATCGAAGCCTGCCTGTCTCCCTGTTACGGTGTAATTTCACGAATCCGATGATTGAATGTATCCGCGACGAGAATCCGCCCTTCCCCGTCCACGGCGATTCCGAAAGGATAGTTGAGACTGGCATTGAGCGCCACCCCACCGTCTCCACCGGCACCGATTGCCCCCCCTCCGGCCACTCGTTCGATGAATCCAGTTGTACGATCCCATCGACGCACCACATGATTGTCGGAATCGGTAAGCAAGAGGTTGCCTCTCCGATCCACGGCGATTCCGGATGGTCTGGAAAGACTGCCCGACGGCGCCTCAGCATCGCTCTGATATCGGTATTCGCCGCCATCCCCCGCCACTGTCCGGATCAAGCCCGTGACCGGATTGATCGCCCGCACCCGTCCATTAAACGTATCAGCGATAAACAGTGTTCCGTCTTCCGCGCAGGCCAGTCCGCTTGGTCCGGCCAACTCCGCTTCTGTCGCTGGAATACCATCGCCATTATAAGCTGCCGCTCCGGTGCCAGCGACCGTGCGGATATGCCCTGTCGCTAGATCGATGGCCCGAACGCGATTGTTGCTTTGATCTGCGATATATAACGTACCCCTGTCGTTCAGCGCCAACGCCGCTGGGTCATTCAGCCCCGCCGCCGTTGCCGGTCCTCCATCGCCACCATACCGGGGCTGGCCGACACCCGCGATGGTGGTCATGAACCCGGTTCCGGCGTCCACAACACGTATACGATGGTTCATGGTATCGGCAATATACAGCGTGCCCTGCCGGCTTGAGACGACAGCTGTCGGAAAGTTTAGGCACGCATGGATCGCCGGTCCGCCATCGCCGCTAAATCGTTTCGACACTGCTGTCCCATTGACGATATACCGGACCGTCCCGCTCAAATCGGCTTGCTGCCTGTATCCCTGCATGGTGGCCGAGATTGAATCAGAAAAGGGATCCTCATTGATCAGTTGTGGCTCACCCACGTTCCGAACGACACGGACAGGTGGTCCAGGCTCGCCAGCCTTACCAGCCACCGTCGAGATAACACCGGTCGCCCTATCAATCTTCCGAATGACATGATTTTCCGAATCGGCGATCAGCACGTTACCGAACGAATCGCTCGCCAATCCTTTTGGCTCATTCAGTGCCGCGCGACCGCACGCGCCTCCGTCTCCGAAATAGCCGGGCTCGCCGGTTCCGGCGAGGGTGTGAATTTTCCATAAGCGAAGGGCAGTGACCATGTCAGCACAGACGGACTAGTCCAAGTTACGCAGAATCGCATCACCCATTTCAGTCGTCCTGACGATCCGGGCGCCGGGACTTTGAATGTCTTTGGTCCGATACCCGAAATCGAGCGTTTTCACGATGGCCCGGTCGATGGCCTCGGCCTCTTTGTCCAATTGAAACGCATAGGACAACATCATCGCCGCCGAAGCGATCGTCGCAATGGGGTTGGCAATATTCTTTCCGGCGATGTCCGGCGCGCTTCCGTGAATCGGTTCGAATAGACCAACCTTCGCGCCGACGCTCGCTGACGGTAACATTCCGATCGACCCGGTCAGCATCGCGGCCTCGTCGCTGAGAATATCGCCAAACATGTTGTTGCACAGAAGCACGTCGAACTGTCGCGGATTGCGGACCAATTGCATTGCAGCGTTGTCCACGTAGATATGACTGAGTTCGACGTCAGGATACTCCTTGTGCACGTCGATCACGACCTTCCGCCACAGCTCGGACGATTCCAGCACGTTGGCTTTGTCCACCGACATCACTTTTTTCCGCCGTTTCCTCGCCGCATCAAACGCCACTTTCGCAATGCGCCGGACTTCCTTCGTCGTGTACACTTCAGTGTTGACGCCCCGTTCCTCGCCGTTCGGTAATGTTTCAATCCCCTTGGGCTTGCCGAAATAGATCCCACCGGTCAATTCCCGAATCACGAGGATGTCGATGCCTTCGATGACCTCGCGCTTCAACGTCGAGGCATCAGCGAGATTGGGATATACCTTGGCTGGACGGAGATTCGCGTATAGCCCCAAGGCCTCCCGAATGCCGAGCAATGCACGCTCTGGCCTGAGACTGTACTCCAGTCTCTCCCACTTGGGACCACCGACAGCACCCAGCAACACCGCATCGCTTCGCTTCGCGAGTGTCAGCGTATCGTTAGGTAACGGCACCCCGACCTTGTCAATTGCCTGTCCGCCGATATCGGCAGAGGTGAATTGAAACGAATGGTGATACATCTCCCCAATCGCTTTGAGGATCTTCACCGCTTCGGGGACAATTTCACGCCCCACTCCGTCTCCGGCCAATACCGCAATTTTCGCGTTCACGCTTCTCTCCCTCTTCCTTGATTTGGTGCGGGCTACACAGAAACCCTTGACTGCACACATGCACCGAGTACGCGGTGCGCGAGCACGCAGGGCTCTGAGCAGCCAGCTACTCCAACACCGTTTCATCTTCGATCCGCCAGGCCGGATCGACCAGACACAAGAACTCGATCTCCGATGTCCCCGTATTCTCCAAGAACTGTGTGCCACCAGGCGGCACGTACACCATCGAACCCGCTTCAACCGGACGAGTCTCCGAGTCGATGGTCATGCGGCCCTGCCCCGCAATGAAATAGTACACTTCTGATGAGGTCAGGATGTGCCGCTTCGACCGTTTCCCCGCCGCAAGCGTGCCATGGGCCAAACTATACCCGATCGCCACTCCATCTTTGGCCGGATGCATGAGCTCCCGCAGAACCGTGTGATCTCCGGCCACAAACTCTCGGCACTCTGCAAGGGTTTGCTTCAGCATAGGTGAGCTGCCTTGGGCCGTGCGGCCCACAGCGGGTCACTCTAGCCCGGCAGGAATGATCAAATCAAGCGAACTGGCTGCCCGCCACCGGTCTCTTTGGACGCCATGTAGGCCAGCCGATTCAGGGCGTTGAGATAGGCTTTCGCCGCCGCCGTGATGATGTCGGTATCAGCCCCATGGCCTGATACGGTTCGCCCGTCTTCTTGAACCCGCACCGATACCTCGCCCTGCGCGTCGGTCCCACCGGTGATCGCATTGACGCCGAACATCAGCAGTGTGCTCTTGGTATGAATCATCGCCGCAATGGTCCGGTAGACGGCATCGACAGGTCCATCGCCCGTTCCCGATTGCTTCACCGGTTTCCCATCAATCTCCAGCTCTACCGTTGCGGTCGGAGTCCGATCGGTCCCGCTCTCGACATGGAATGACTTCAGGACGATGCGTTCCGCCATCTTTGCCAATTCTTCCGACACGATGACTTCGAGATCTTCCTCATAAATCTCCTTCTTTTGGTCAGCTAGCTTTTTGAACCGCTCGAAGGCATGATTGATCTCTTCTTCGCTGAGCTTATACCCCAGCTCTTCCAGTCTCTGCCGGAAGGCATGCCGTCCGGAGAGTTTGCCCATGACCATTTTGCTTTCCACCAAGCCGACCGACTCCGGCCGCATGATTTCATAGGTAGTCTTGTCCTTCAGCAGGCCGTCCTGGTGAATCCCGGACGTGTGCGCGAAGGCATTCGCCCCGACGATGGCTTTGTTAGGCTGCACCACCATCCCGGTGATCTTGCTGACCAATCGGCTGGCCTTGGCGATTTCTTCTGTCCTGATCTGCGTATCGGCCTGATAAAAATCTTTCCTGGTCCGGAGCCCCATGACGATTTCTTCCAACGAGGTGTTGCCAGCGCGCTCGCCAATGCCGTTGATCGTACATTCAACCTGGCCGGCCCCGTTTATGATCGCTGCCAGACTATTAGCCACCGCCACACCCAAATCGTTGTGGCAATGAACCGAGATCACAGCCTGCTTCGCGTTGGGGACCTTCTCGCAAATCCCGTTGATCAAGGCGCCGAATTCTTGGGGAACCGCATAGCCCACCGTGTCGGGAATGTTGACAGTGCCAGCTCCAGCCGCAATGACCGCCTCGATCACCTCGTACAGATAGGCCGGGTCAGAGCGACTGGCATCCATCGGGGAGAACTCGACGTCATCGACGTAGTCCCTGGCCCGCCGAACCATGTCGACCGCGCGCTGTTTGGCCTCCTCACGAGTCATCCGAAATTGATGTTTCAAATGGATGTCAGATGTCGAAAGGAACGTGTGGATACGGACCTTCGGCGCTCCTTTTAACGCATCCCACGCCCGATCAATGTCTTCGGGGCGGGCCCGCGCAAGGCTGCAGATCGTCGGCCCTTCCACTTCCTGCGCAATCCGTCTCACCGCTTCGAAATCCCCCGGTGAGCTGTAGGCAAACCCTGCCTCAATGATATCGACACCGAGGCGGGCCAGCTGCTTGGCGATCATGACTTTTTCTTCCACGTTCATGCTGGCGCCGGGTGACTGTTCACCGTCTCGCAACGTCGTATCGAAAATTCGTATCATGCGCGTCATCATGCACCTCTCTGCTAACAGCTCATAAATACAAAAAGCCTTCGCCCGGCAGGGACGAAGGCCTTACGCGCTCCGTGGTACCACCCTGTTTCAGCCCGAAACAGCCTGCGCCGTCCGGAACCCTTCATTCGGCCCATACGGGGGCCAGGCGGAATCCACTACTCTTGTTTCACGGATTCAGGCTCGGAGGCGAGTTCGGCAACGTTTAGATTGGCTCGCACCAACCGCCAATTCTCTTAGGCTAAACAGGTTGCCTACTGCTCCTCGTCACAGCCGCTCACATCTTGCCTACCGCTATGGCTTGAACTCAGGAGAGGGCACTTCGGGTTTCACAGGCCCCTTCCTCCCCATAGCCCGCGACACCAGCCAGAACATGCGCTCCATTGGACCCAACAGTGCATATCCGGCGAAGATCACAAATAACATACCCTGGGGCCAGGCTGCCACCAGCATCAGTCCCAGAATTCCCCAGACCAGATAGGTGACCTGCTGGGGGCCCTTGAACTTGAGATCCTTGAAGCTGCGATACTTGATCGTGCTGACCATCAGGAACGACAGCGCGAGGGTGATGAGCAGCGCCACGATGGGCTTCGTCTCCGCTCCCATATGCAGCACATAGTGATCAAGCACCACCATCGACGCGACGACACCGGCCGCGGCTGGAATGGCCAAGCCGGTAAAGTACTTGCCGTCGGACAACGCCACAGTCGAGTTGAACCGCGCAAGTCGCACCGCGCCAATCGCCACATACGCGAACATGACCGCCACACCGAACATGCCCAGCCCGCTCAACGCCCACGAGTAGATGAGCAGCCCTGACGCCACACCGAACGATACGACGTCTGACAGGGAATCATACTCCAATCCGAAATGGCTCGTGCTGTTGGTCAGGCGAGCCGACTTCCCGTCCAAAACGTCGAATACCATAGCGATAAATATGGCGATGGCAGCCACCGGATAGTCGGCATTGAAGACCGCAAGAATGGCATAGACCCCGCAGAATAAATTGCCAGTCGTGAAAAGGTTCGGAATAAGATGCATGGCCACCTCACGGCGCTTGCTGCCCTTACCGAACGAATTTCTGAATCCCGTGGTTTTCATCGGAATTCTCCCAGAATGCTTTCCCCGCCTTTGACATGATCGCCGACGGCGACCTTCAGGGTGGTACCGACCGGAAGAAAGGTGTCCATCCGAGACCCGAAGCGGATCAAACCGTATCGCTCTCCCCGCCTAGCCAAATCCAATGGCGATGCCCAACAGACAATTCGCCGGGCAATGAGCCCAGCCACCTGCACACACAACACTTTCACCCCTTCAACCGTCTTGATCATGAGCGCATTCTGTTCATTCTGCAACGTCGCGTCCGATTTACTGGCGACCATGAATGTCCCAGGCTGGTACTGGATGTTTTCCACCGTCCCGTCGCAAGGCATACGATTGATGTGCACATTGAACACATTCAGAAAAATTGTCACGCGAACGGCACGATCCTTCAGATAGCGCGGTTCAAACTCTTCTTCGATGGCGATGACCTTGCCGTCGCCGGGTGCTACGATGAGATGCGGGCCCTTGGGAACAACCCTTGCCGGATTGCGGAAGAACCACGCGACGAACACCGTAAAAAGCGCCGCCCCCACCGCCAGCACCATCCACCCCAACCATCCGGCCACGACCGTCACCGCGGAGGGAATGGCAATAAACGGTAGTCCTTCTTTGGCGAAAGGAATTCCAATGGCCCGATCGATCATCGTTTCGCCTTTACCCTGCATACAACAACCGCCATCTTCAGGCCCTCACGTTCGAGATCATTCTACAAACTGATTGTGGATGGGTGACAGCTTTTCTTTAATTCTTTGTTTTGTCGACGAGCTGATCTTTTTTCAGCCAGGGCATCATCGCCCGCAGCTTCCCCCCGACGGCTTCGATGGGATGTGCTTCGCCTTTGGCCAGCAAGGCATTGTATACGGGGCGGTTGGCCTGGTTCTCTAGCACCCATTCTTTGGCAAACCGGCCGGTCTGAATTTCATCGAGGATCTTTTTCATCTCCCGCTTGGTCTCTTCCGTAATCACTCTCGGCCCTCGCGTGACATCCCCATACTTGGCGGTCGTACTGATCGAGTATCGCATATTGGCGATGCCGCCTTGATAGATCAGATCCACGATGAGTTTTACTTCGTGCAGACATTCAAAATAGGCCATCTCTGGAGAATACCCGGCTTCGACCAGGGTTTCATATCCCGCCTGGATCAATGAGGTCAGGCCTCCGCACAAGACCGCCTGTTCTCCGAACAAATCGGTCTCGGTCTCTTCCCTGAAATTGGTTTCGATCACGCCGGCTCGCCCGCCGCCAATCGCACAAGCATAGGCCAACCCCACCTGTCTCGTCGTCCCGCTGGGATCTTGATGGATGGCCAACAGACAGGGCACACCACTGCCCTTCGTATATTCAGAACGGACCAGATGGCCCGGCCCCTTGGGCGCCACCATAAATACGTTCACTGAAGCTGGCGGCACAATTTGGCCGAAATGAATATTGAAGCCATGGCCGAACGCTAAATACGAGCCCGGCTTGAGATTGGGAGCAATGTCCTGCCGATAGATGGAGGCCTGCGCCTCATCGGGCGCCAGGATCATGATGACATCGGAGGACTTCACCGCATCAGCCACTGGCATGACTTTCAAGCCTCTTTGTTCCGCCTTCTCCCACGACACCCCTTCACGCAACCCGATTACGACGCTCACGCCGCTCTCTTTCATGTTCAACGCATGGGCATGCCCCTGACTGCCATAGCCGACGACGGCTACCTTCTTGTTACGAATCTGCTGAATGTCCGCATCCTTGTCGTAATAAATCTTCATGTTCAACTCCTTCACCTCGGCCTATTCCTTGACTGATACTGGATAGCTCTTTACGGCGAGCACGTTATTCGCGAACGTTTTGTTTGGTTTGAGCGACAGCTTGGCGGATCGGCTCCCGAGCCACGGCGACCCGGCCTGTGCGGACCAATTCCTTGATCCCCAGCGGTTGCAGCAAATTGATGATCGCTTCGATTTTCTTGGGATCACCGGATACTTCGATGGTGTAGGTGGTCGGGGTGGAATCAATCACGTTGGCCCGAAAAATATCCACGACCCGCAGCGCCTCCGCGCGGTCCGCATCTTTCGTATGCACCTTGATGATCGCTGTCTCCCGCGACACGAATTCCATCTCGTTCAGGTCAATGACTTTGATCACGTCGATCAGCTTGTTGAGCTGTTTGAGGATCTGCTCGATGATCCGCTCGTCGCCGGACGTGACGATCGTCATTTGCGACATGGACGGATCGAGCGTGGGCGCGACTGATAGACTTTCAATATTGAACCCGCGCCCGCTGAATAATCCAGCTATGCGCGACAACACGCCGAACTTGTTTTCAACCGTAATCGAAATAATGTGTTCCATGTAATTCGAAGAGCTTATGACCGATGGCTTATGGCTCGGCACTGAACGAGCATCGCTTTCGATTCTGCCATCGCGATATGCCATACGCTCCTGCTCCTATGCGGTTAGTACCGTATCCTTATTTTCCGGCGTCACGTGTTTGCCCTCCGATTGCTTTTTCTTCAGTTCTGGCGAATCTTCGAGAATCATCTCGTGATTGCAGCCGCCGGCCGGGATCATCGGATAACAATTTTCAAAGGGATACGTGGGAACATCGACGATCACGGGCCCCTCGGTCGCCAACGCCTGCTTCAACACCTCGTCAAGATTCGCAAGCTTGTCTGCCCGCAATCCGACCGCCCCATAGGCTTCCGCCAGCTTGACGAAATCCGGCGTGGTATCCAAATAGCTGGACGCATAGCGCCCTTCGTAAAACAGATCTTGCCATTGTCGCACCATGCCGTGAAACCGGTTATTGAGGATGATGATCTTCACCGGCAGCTTGCTTACCACCGCTGTGGCCATCTCCTGCATGTTCATTTGCACGCTACCGTCTCCGGCAATACAGAGGACGAGTCGATCGCGAAATGCGGCCTGTGCGCCCATCGCTGCAGGAAATCCGAACCCCATCGTACCGAGGCCGCCCGACGTCAACCACCGGTTCGGCTTCGCAAGTTTGAAGTATTGCGCCGCCCACATTTGATGCTGGCCGACATCCGTCGAGACAATCGGATCGCGATCCTTGGTGAGTTCGTACAACCGCTTCACAACCTGTTGCGGCTTAATCGGCCCGTGTTTCTCCTGTTGATACGTCAACGGATGCGCCTGCTGCCATTGGTGGATCTGATCCCACCAGGGCTTCCGAAGCTCTTTCTGTTCACCGTTCACCGTCGCGCGCAGAACCTGAATCAATCCCCGCAGCACGGTTTTGCAATCGCCGACGATCGGCACATCGACATGGATGTTTTTCCGAATCGACGTTGGATCGATATCGATATGAATCACCTTGGCATGAGGACAGAATTCCGACACCTTGCCCGTCACCCGGTCGTCAAACCGTGCCCCGACGGCAATCACCAGGTCGGAGTAATGCATCGCCATATTGGCATGATAGGTTCCGTGCATCCCCAGCATGCCCAACGACAACGGATGCTCTCCCGGAAACACCCCAAGCCCCATCAAAGTCATATCGACCGGAATCTGCGTCATCTCTGCCAATTCCAGCAGTTCCTGCGAGGCTCCGGAAAACACCACCCCACCGCCGACATAGAGAATCGGCTGCTTGGCTTTCATGATGGCTTCAGCCGCCTGCTTGATCTGCCACTTATTCCCTTCATAGGTTGGGTTATAGCCGCGAATCGAGACGGAATTAGGATAAATGAACTCCGCCTTCGCCATCGACACATCTTTGGGAATATCGACCAGCACTGGCCCAGGACGTCCAGTTGTCGCGATATAGAACGCTTCCTTGATCGTTGACGCCAAATCATTCACGTCTTTGACCAGGAAATTGTACTTGGTGCAGGGGCGACTCAACCCCACGTTATCGGCCTCTTGGAACGCATCGTTTCCGATCAAGCTGGTCGGCACTTGCCCACTGAAGCAGACCAATGGGACGGAATCCATGTACGCATCGGCCAAAGCCGTAATCACGTTGGTCATTCCGGGACCGGACGTCACGAGGCACACACCGGCTTTGCCGGTCGCCTTCGCATAGCCTTCGGCCATATGGCCCGCACCCTGCTCATGGCGCGTTAAGATTACTTCGAGATCTTTTTGCTGATGTAGCATGTCGAAAATCTTCAACACCACGCCGCCAGGAAGCGCAAACACTGTCTTGACCCCTTCCCGTTTCAAACATTCGATGAAAATTTCAGCACCGGTGAGTGTCATATCCGCCCTCCTCACACCACGAAACCAGGTATCGCCCTATACAATCCGTTCAGCCCCGTTGTCAGAAGTTTTCACTCCCCACAAGACGGCGGAATGTCTTCACAACCCCATAGAAATTTCTGAGAAATCAACAGGAAAGATTGATTATCCTACCATCATGATAAATGGCGGGTCAATAGGACGGAGGACGGCCCGACACGGACTCGCTCGCCCAGCATGCAACCTGGAAATGGAGATCGAGCCTAGAGTAAGGGCGTGGGTGTGAAGGCCTATAAGCCGGATTCTGTTCTCGCCGGAGATAGACTCTCCGGCGGAGATGATCATTTCTCTGGGATTCGAGTTACCTCGAACCTCAAGCAGCCTACCCGAAGACCTCGACCGGGCCGGTCGGTGTACAGGAGACGCAAGGTATCCTGTAAGTGTCCTCCTATTTGGCCTTGCACCGGGCGACGCTTACCGTGCCGGTGATGTCACCACCACCGCGGTGGGCTCTTACCCCACCGTTTCACCCTTACCTGAGCCACAGCGACCAGATGCGATTCCGTCGCGTCGGCCATCGGCGGTTTGATTTCTGTGGTGCCGGTGTCGGATCGCTCCGCCTGGGAGTTACCCAGCGCCCTGCCCATGGAGTCCGGACTTTCCTCCCGATGCCGTAGCACCGAGCGATCACCCAACCTTCACACCCACGCAAGTTCAGTATAATGAAGACTGGCGATCCGTGACAAGGAGACCTCATTCAAACTACTTAATCTTCAGCCGCCGTGAGGGATCTTACCTCTATCTTTCCATGTCGTAGCCACCGTACCCGGCTGACGAAACCTATCGCACAAGAGGCCTGATTGGATACATGTAGTCTATCAGTAGTGGCCGGTTAACTTACAACGATCTGCGTCAATAATGAGTATGGGGGCGGGTTAGAGAGCGATTTACTGTGGGGCTGATTTGAAATCAGTTCCCTCATATTCCAGGTCAAGTAACGTCCAGCGATTGATTGCTCTAGGGGTGCGCTATGAACACGGGCAAGACGTTGTTCGCACAGATCATGGAGTTCCTCTCATAGACCAGTTTCGCGCGCATTGTGCATCGCTATGGGAGTGATTCCGCAGTACGCAGGTTGGCATACCCCAAGCACTGCCGCCCCAGGGCCTTCGCACAACTGACCTGCCGCGAAAGTCTGCGCGACATCGAAGCCTGCTTGCTGACCAATCGGACGAGGCGTTACAGCATGGGCTTTGGTTCGCCAGTCAGCCGTTCGACGCTGGCCGATCCCCACGCGGAACGCACCTGGCGCATCTGGGGAGACCTGGCCGCGTTGTGCATTTGGCGGGCACGCGAGCTGTACGTCAACACCGGCTTCGGCGTCGAGCTTTCCACCACCGTTTACGCTCTGGCTGCCCCGACCATAGCCCTGGGCTTGTCGCTATTTCCATGGGCGCCGGTTCGTACGGCCACAGCTGCCGTCACGCGGCACACGCTGCCGACCTGCGCGGCCACATTCCGACGTTCATTCATATCTCAGATGGCCAACCCCACGAAGTCAATGTGCTGGATATGCTGGCCTTCGAAGCCGGTGCGTTTTACGGCATGGATCGAGGCTAGGTGGATTTCAGTCAACTGTTCGCGGTACATCAAACAAGCGCGTTCTTCGTAGCCCACACCAAGTGCAACATGGATGCACGTAGGGTGTACTCAAGCCGGTCGACCATAGCACGGGCATTATTTGCGATCAGTGTATCACCCTGAACGATTTCTACATCTCAAAGGATTATCCCGAGCAGTTGCGGCGGATCCGTTTCAAAGACCCAGAACCCGGCAAGACGTTGGTGTTTCTGACCAATAATACCGTCTTGCCCGCATTGACGATTGCTGCGTCGTACAAAAGCCGCTGATAAGTCGAACGGTTCTTCAATAGTGTGATGCCGTCGTGGTCTACTCTATAGACTGCATCAATCATGGAAGCGGTAACTGTTCTCTGCGTAAGATTTTTACTGTAAAAATTGTGACGGCAACCATTCGCCAGCCACAGTACTCGTGGAGCCACAGAAGCCATCAAGGAGGAAGGGCGTTCCAGATATTCGTTCGATGACGCCACATCAAGCGCTTTGTAGACCGTCACGCATCCGATCTGAAGTTGTGCCGCAATCTCACGAATCCCTGCGCCACGAGTGCGTAATTCTCGCACTGCCGTCTTCACGCTTTCGTTATATTGGGACGGTCTCCCGAACCTGACCCCTCGCACTTTGGCTCTCGCTCGTCCGAGTGGTGGCAGTGAGTTATTTTACTGTAAAATGATCCCGCTAAGAGGGTAACCCACGATTAGTTTCAGAAAGATTTTGGAACGAAAATATGAACGACTAGGGGGTATTAGAGGAGAAGAACGAAACAAAAAGGTTGGAAATAGTTACTAACATGTTACTAACCATTCTGTCGTTCGCGCACAATACTGTAAAATAATGGTTGTTTTTGATTACTTCTATGGAATCATCTGTTTTTGAGACACCTCAGCTATCTCACGCCTTCGCAGGTAGTTGGCAATTCGCCGCGCAGGCCGATTTTGCGAACCAACTACATTTGTTCGACTTTTAACCAGACAATACTGATGGAGGGATAGAATGAAGAACGGTTTCTTCCTCGGACATGGGCTCGGCAATGACTATGTAGTCATAGACCCTAACAAATTGACGTTTAGCCTCACACCCAAGAACATTGAGCGGATCTGCAACCGCAACTGGGGGCTTGGGAGTGACGGGATCTTGGCCTTGGTCCCGTCCAAGAAAGCTGATTTCGGTCTGCGCATATTTAATCCGGACGGCAGCGAGGCAGAAAAGTCTGGCAACGGCCTCCGGATTTTCGCGCGCTATCTCCACGCGACCGGCCAAACGAAAAAGAAACAGTTCACGGTGGAGACCAAAGGCGGGCTCGTGACGATCACATTGCACATCGATCGTCATGGCGATGCAGGCGCGGCTACTGTTGAAATGGGACAGGCTACCTTTAAGCCGGCCGCCCTGCACTGCACCCTCAAGGTATCAGAGTTGATTCAACAGCCGATCGACGCCGCAGGCCACTCGCTGATCTTCACCGGCGTGAGCGTGGGCAATCCTCATTGCGTCGTCTTTAGGGCGGCGGGTGAGTCCTGGTCTCGGGAAGAACTGTTGGCCCTCGGACCGGCACTAGAGAACCACCGCCTGTTTCCGAAACGGACTAATGTCCAGTTGGCAGTACCAACTGGACCCAAGGAAATCTTTATCCTCATCTGGGAGCGCGGCGCAGGGGAAACCCAAGCGTCCGGCTCGTCGTCGTGTGCTGCGGCCAGCGCCGCAGTACGCCTGGGACTGGTGAAGAGTCCGGTGAGAGTGAATATGCCGGGCGGCACCCTGAACATCGATGTGGCGCCTGATTTCAACCTCACCATGAAAGGACCGGTAGCCGAAGTCGCGCGCGGTACGTTGAGTCCTTCATTCGTCCGGAAGCTCAAGTAACACTGTCGTCAAGCTTCATACGTCAATTAGAAGAACTTTTTGCTCGGATCCTGGTATCCTTGCATGTGACGATTGATGAGTGACGTATGACGCTTGACGTTCTTCAATCCAAACTTACCCATCTGCCAGATACTCCCGGTGTGTATCTGTTCAAGAACGTGCAGGGAGAGATTATCTACATCGGAAAAGCCGCGGTGCTTGCCAACCGCGTCCGGTCTTACTTTCAGAAAGGCACAGACCATAGTCCAAAAACCACGCTCCTTGTCAGCCAGGTGGCGGACCTTGAGACCATGGTAACCCGGTCGGAGCTCGAAGCCCTGATTCTCGAGAGCAACTTGGTCAAGCGCCACAAACCCCGTTTCAACATCGTCTTGCGTGACGACAAGCAGTACCCCTATGTGCGGCTACCCATCAAGGATGATTTCCCACGGTTGTCGATCGTGCGACGCGTTCAGAAGGACGGCGCGCTGTACTACGGTCCCTATACCCCGACTAACGCCCTGCGCGAAACCTTGAAGGTGATCAAGCACGTCTTCCCGCTGGCGACCTGCACCATCGATATCGATGGGACCGCCGATCGTGCCTGCATCGAGTTTGAAATCAAGCGCTGCATGGCCCCCTGTACCGGTAATCAGTCGAGAGAAGACTATCATCAAATCGTCAAACAGGTCCGCCAATTCCTCGAAGGACGAGACCACGAGTTGCTGGACAGCCTTCGCGCCAAGATGGAGGCCGCGGCTGAGCGAGAGGAGTTTGAAGAGGCCGCGCGCGTGCGAGACCGCTTGTTCAAGATCGAACGAATGCTGGAGAAACAGCGCATCACACAGACCTCGGCAGCCGAGCAAGATGTGATCGGGTTAGCCCGGCAAGGCGCCGCAGTGGACCTGCAGATCCTCTTCGTGCGCGGTGGGCTGCTCATCGGCCGCAAGGATTTCTTCTGGCCCCAATCGGCGGATGCGCCAGACGAGGAATTGGTTCGATCTGCTATCGAGCAGTTCTACAACAAAGACGGCCAGCCGCCGAAAGAAGTGCTGGTCCCAACTGATTTTGAAGACACGACACTGATCGAGCAGTGGCTATCCGACAAGCGCGGAGAATCCGTTCGTGTGCTAGCACCGGAACGGGGCGCGAAACATCAGCTGGTCCTACTAGCTGAGGAAAATGCGGCGGCGGCCGCCGCCGACCATTTGCGCGACGTAGAATTGGACCGGCAAGCCGGTGAAGAGCTGAAACGATTGCTGCGGCTGAATCATGCGCCGCGTCGGATCGAAGGCTTCGACATTTCCAATACCATGGGCAACCAGTCCGTCGCCTCGATGGCCGTCTGGGAGGACGGACAGATGAAGAAAACGGATTACCGGTGGTTCAAGATCCGGACAGTCGAAGGCGCCAATGACTTCGCCAGCATGAAAGAAGTGGTGACGCGACGCTATGGACGGGAGAAGAACCTGGCTCAACCGGATCTGATTCTTATCGATGGTGGACTAGGTCAGCTAGGAGCCGCATTGGAGGGGCTCAAAGACACCGGGCACCAGACCTTGCAGATCCTGGGATTGGCAAAGGCCCGTGGCGATAAGGAGGAGCGTGTATTTCTGGCAGGAAGAAAGAACCCGGTCGTACTCAAGCCCCATTCACCGGCCACCCACCTGCTTCAGCGGATCCGCGACGAGGCTCATCGCTTCGCTATCACGTTTCATCGCAAGCTGCGCGGCCAATCTCTCCTGGCTTCGGTGCTAGATCAGGTTCCCGGCATCGGAACTGAGCGGCGCAATCGGCTCCTGAATCAGTTCGGAAGTCTCGAGCACTTGGGATCGGCCAGTGACGACGCTCTCCGTTCAGCAGGGTTGACCACTGACACTATCCTGCAGTTACGGAAGACGGTGACACACCAATCTGCGCCATCAGGAACTGCAACGACCATCCAGGCACGCTCCACATCCCGCTTCAAATAAATATTTGAAGCTGAACGTGCCCAGATGAATGCTCGCATCGTAAGATCCGTTAATCGTTGGATTCACATTACTGGCCACCTTGAATCCGATGGCCTTCGGCAACAAGGCGGATTCACCGCTTGCTCGCGAAGAACCAGCACGGATCTGCTCCAAACAGATCAAAAGAACCGGAACACGAGCCGTCGCGTTGTTGGAATTCTTCACCCCACTTCACGAGCCCGTTCCCTCTGTTCTGTCAGCAATCAACACCGATTCAGGATGCACCGCACAGCCTGTGCCGATGCGCTCTTCAAATTGACAACCGTAGATTCAATCACTAGGATGCGCTGCTGCCCACAACGGACAATTCTGTCCGTTTATTCCCAGCAGGAGGCTGATGGCCGAGTATTCATCACCGTCGACCGTCACGACACAGAAACAGATTTACCCCCCCAGTAACGCCCTCGAGCGCGGCTTCGAATCTGTGGTGTTCGCCAGCCGATGGATTCAAGCCCCGCTGTATGGCGGACTCAT
>VGXB01000008.1 GCA_016873515.1 Nitrospira sp. | reverse complement strand
TTGAACGATATGATTTGAAGTCGGACCAGGTGATTCAGATCAAGCCATTGCTGTCTCCGGATCGCCAGGCGCAACGCTATGGCGAGGCCTTGTGGTCGAAGGACCCGGATCAGTGTTGCCAACTGCGGAAGGTCGAACCGTTGACTCGCGTGTTGCAAGGATATGACGCTTGGATCACCGGGATCAGGAGGGATCAGGCCCCATCCAGGGCCAACGCGGGGCTTATTGAATGGGACGCCAAGTTCGGGCTCGTCAAGGTCAACCCCTTGGCCCGCTGGACCTGGGCTGACGTGTGGACCTACATCAAAGTCTACGAAGTTCCGTACAATCCGCTCCACGATCGCCACTATCCGAGCATCGGCTGTACGCATTGCACAAACCACGTGATGCCGGGGCAAGATCTCCGGTCCGGTCGCTGGCAGGGTAGTGGGAAGACCGAGTGCGGTCTGCACAAGGCGTAACATGGCTTTTCACGAACTTCTTGCCAAAGTGGCCAAAGGTCCCAAAGCGTCCAAGGACCTCACCTGGGATGAGTGCCGGCAGGTGATGAAGGCCTTGGTCGAAGGAGAGGCGACTCCGGCGCAGGTCGGCGCCTTTCTAATCGCCATGCGGTTCAAGACCGAATCGGTCACTGAATTGGCCGCGCTAACGGCCGCGGCCCGGCAGTACGTACCGCCACTGGCAATATCGCGGGATTTGGCGCTGGTGGATGTTCCGACCTATGCCGGCAAGCAGGACACCTTTCACGCCATTGTCGCTGCAGCTATCGTCGCATCAGCAGCCGGTGCCGTCGTGCTGATGCACGGCTACGATGGCGTTTCTGGACGGCCCGGGGCCGCCGGGGTGTTGAAAGCCCTTGGCATTTCGGTGGACGACGACCCCAAGCAGGTGGCCGACGAGGTGAACCGGAAGGGCTTCGCGTATCTGGACATCGGCCTCTACCATCCGCCGGTGTATCGGTTTCTCGATATGCGGCAGGAATTGGGTGTGCGGAACGTCTTTCATCCGATTGCCAGGCTGCTCAATCCCGCTCGGGCGTCGGTACAGATCGTCGGATTATCGCATCCGCCGTATTTCGAGAAGACAGCTGAGGCGCTGCGCATGCTCGGTACGGCTAGAGCGCTGATCATTCGGGGTGTCGAGGGTGATCCGGAGTTGTCCGCCTCGATGTCGACGAGAGTGCTGGAACTGCGCGATGAACGAATTACGCCGTTGTCGGTGGCGCCGAAAGATTTTGGACTCGGGTTCGTCCCATCACGGGAAATGGCCGGATTCCCTCCCGATCAGCGGGACAAAGAGGCAGAACTGCTGCGCCGCATTTTGCAGAACCAGGTCCAGGGTGGGCCAAAAGATTGGGTGTTGATGAATGCCGCGATACTGCTTTACGTTGCTGGGAAAGGGAACTCGCTCGCAGCCTGTTTGTCCGTCGCGAGGGTGGCAGTCGATGGAGGCGCGGCGGCGCGCAAGCTGGAAGAGTTGGCGCGAGCATCGGTAGCCGCGTCGTCATAATACGGATAACAGAAAGATCAGAACATGAACCACCTTCGTCAATTAGAAGATCAAAGCATCTATATTTTCCGAGAAGCGTATAAGCATTTCGACAATCTGGGCATGCTCTGGTCGATGGGCAAAGATTCGACCGTGTTGTTATGGCTGGCCCGTAAAGCGTTCTTTGGCCATGTGCCGTTTCCGCTGCTGCATGTAGACACCAGCTACAAGATTCCCGCGATGATCGAGTACCGCGATCGGCTAGCCCGCGAATGGGGGTTGAACTTGGTCGTCGGACAAAACAAGGAGGCCCTTGCCGCCGGCATGAACCATACGCTCGGCCGGGATGTGTGCTGCACGGCGCTCAAGACCAATGCGATGAAGAATCTGATTGAGTCAAAGGGCTACACCGGCATCATTTTGGGCGTCCGAGCCGATGAAGACGCGACCAGGGCAAAGGAGCGGTATTTTTCTCCGCGCGACAAGCACGGCGATTGGGACTTTCGCGATCAGCCGCCGGAACTCTGGAACCAATTTAAGACGACCTTTCCGCCGGGGACGCACATCCGGGTTCATCCCCTCTTGGATTGGACCGAGATCAATATTTGGGAATACATCAAGGCTGAAAACATTCCCTTCATGGATCTCTACCTGGACAGAGGAGACGGTACCCGCTATCGGAGTCTGGGTTGTGCTCCCTGCACCACACCGATCAAGTCTACCGCCAAGACGGTGGACGAAATCATCGAGGAGCTGCGAGGTACGAATATCGCCGAGCGGGCCGGTCGAGCACAGGATGCAGGACGCGGGATGGAGATGCTGCGGAAGAAGGGGTACATGTGATGAAGAATACGGCCATGCCGGCTGCGTTGACGCGCAGCATCTCGAAACCGGAAGAGAACCTCAATATCGTGATCGTGGGACACGTGGATCACGGGAAGTCCACCTTGGTCGGACGGCTCTATGCCGATACGGGCTCGTTGCCGGAGGGCAAACTCGAAAAGGTTCAGGCTATCTGTCGCCAGCAAGGGAAAGAATTCGAGTACGCGTTCCTGTTCGATGCATTTCTAGAGGAACAAGAACAGGGCATTACGATCGATACGGCCCGGACCTTTTTTATCTGGAAGGGGCGTCAGTACATCATTATTGATGCACCGGGCCACAAAGAATTCCTGAAAAACATGATCTCCGGTGCGGCCCGTGCTGAGGCGGCCCTGCTCCTAATCGATGCCCTCGAGGGTGTCAGGGAACAGTCCAAGAAACATGGTTACCTGCTGTCGCTGCTCGGAGTCCGTCAGTTCGCTGTGGTCGTCAACAAGATGGATCTCGTTGGCTACCGGCAAGATGTCTTCGATGGGATTGAAAAGGAGTACCGGGAGTTTCTGGCGCAGTTCAAAGCGGTGCCGACGCAGTTCATTCCGGTCAGCGCCAAGCTGGGGGACAATATCGTCAGTCGCAGCGAACAGATGTCCTGGTATACCGGCCCTACGGTGCTCGACACGCTGAGCCTCTTCAAGAAAGAAGCGGCCCGGTCGGAGCAGCCGCTCAGATTGCCCGTGCAGGACGTGTACAAATTCGATGCGCGCCGGATCATCACGGGCCGCATTACGGCGGGCCGGTTGAAGGTCGGCGATCATCTCGTGTTTTCCCCCTCGAACAAGCGAGCCAATATTCAATCAGTTGAGGCGTTCAACGTCGAACCACAACCGATGGCGGCCGAGGCTGGGCAATCGATCGGCATCACGCTGGACGAACAGATTTTCGTAGAACGTGGTGAGATCGCATCACACCAGAAGCAGCTGCCCTCCGTCTCGACCGCGTTTCGTGCCAACGTGTTTTGGCTGGGGAAAAAGCCGCTCGAAAAGGGGCGCAAATATCTGCTGCGTGTCGCAACCAAAGAAGTGAACTGTGAAGTAGCCTCCATCCATCGCATCATTGATACGATGGATTTAGCCCAGCAACAGGGCAGTCACTCAGTCGGCAAAAATCAAGTGGCGGAACTGATGTTTCGCACGAAAGCCCCGTTGGCGTTTGACCTTTCGTCTTCATTCGAGTCGACCGGCCGCTTCGTCCTCGTCGATGAATACGACATCGCCGGGGGCGGTATTATCACGGAATTGGTGCACGACGATCAGGAATTTTTGCGTGAGGAAGCGCGCCGACGGGACTTTGCGTGGGTCAAGGGCGAGGTGGGGGTCGAAGATCGTGCCAAGCAGTATGGCCACCGGGCGGCCGTGGTTCTCTTCACGGGTGGCCGACATACAGGCAAATCGCTGCTGGCGCGCAAGCTGGAAGAGCAGCTGGTAGCCGACGGCCGGCACGCCTACTTATTGGATGGCGAAAATTTACGGCGCGGGCTCGATGCTGATCTCAGCGAGGAAGAGCGGGGGCAGACAGCTGAGATGGCGCGACGGTACGGCGAAGTCGCGCGGTTGCTGACCGATACCGGGTTGATCGTCGTCTCCACAACCAATCCGTTCGGCTTAGCCTACCACGAAGCGGCACAGGCGATTCGTACGCTCGTGAATCCTGCACCCCTCATTGCCGTGCACATGAGCAAGACGGCGGAAGAACCCCCGCCCAACATCGATGTAGTTTTGGTCGGCTTGACCGATTTGGATGCCGCGACCAAACGGATCATGGGCGAGCTGAAGAAACGGGGTGTGCTGGCTCAGGCCATCGGCACCAAGCCGGTGTTCCAGTACTCAATTTAGGGACCGAGGTTAGCCGGATGGTTCCCTGCCACAGGTCCCCCTCATTCGAGTGGTTTGACTCGCCTAAAAGTCCCGTGTTACGGTACTCCCGCTCACGATTCTCACCAGTTCGAACTTGTGAAACTGCTGCACGAGTAGATGGACTGAGGAGTGCGCGTCAGCTGTTGCGAGAGGAGCGAATATGAAGTTCGTGTGTCTCAATTGTGAAACTTACATGAATCTGGAAAAGGTTGAAAAGCCTGGTGAAAGTTCTCTTGGGGTGTTCTTCGGCTGTCCGTCCTGCAATGCCAAGTTTTCGATGGTCACCAACGCCGGCGAAACGAACATGATGAATTCTCTCGGTTTGAAGCTCAGTCCGAAGGCTGAGCCGGCCGCCTCTCTGGACGGGTTACGCGCCCTCGGAGGAAATGGTCAGACTGCCTCTGCTCCAATGCCCAATCCGGCCGCACCAGCGATCGCGGCCACGGCGACATCGCCTGCGAAGGCCCCTGAAAAAGCGAGTGGCTGTCCCTTCTCCGCTATGGTCGCTGAGATGGGATTGACGAACTCCGGGAAGCCAATGAACGGCGGGCCTGCGGAATTTACATGGACGGCGGATGCAAAAGAGAAACTGGATCGGCTGCCGGCGTTCGTGAAGCCGATGGTGCAGGCGAGTGTGGAGGGCTATGCGCGCAAGCAGGGGTTCAAGAGCATCACTCTGCAAGTGATGGATGATGCCAAGAATTATTCCCCGGAGGGCATGACCTGGTCACGCGAAGCCGAGCAGCGGTTGGAGAACATTCCTGATTTCATCCGTCCGATGGCCCGGAAAGAAGTGGAGCGGATGGCCAAGGAGCGAGGGCTAGCCACCATCACGGCGCAAGTGATGGATGATGCCAAGGACAAGTTCATGAAATTCATGTAGCGGATCCGGCAATAGCAGTTTTATCGGTCACAATCATTGGTGGTTCTCACGCATCTCTAGCCGACCACGTGTGCAAGGTTGGGTAGAGGAGGGTAGATATGGGTGGACATAGCCACTGGGCGACCATCAAACGACACAAAGGGGCTCAGGACGCCAAACGCGGGAAAATCTTTACCCGAATTATTCGTGAGGTGACGATCGCCGCTCGCTCGGGTGGGGACCCGGACGGCAATCCCCGTCTGCGCTTGGCCATTGCCAAGGCCAAGGAAGCCAATATGCCAGGGGAGACGCTGAAGAAGGCTATCCAGCGCGGCACAGGTGAGTTGCCTGGAGTGACATACGAAGAGTTTACACTGGAAGGGTATGGGCCAGGAGGCACTGCGCTGCTGCTCGAAATCACCAGCGACAATCGCAACCGCACGGTAGCGGAAATTCGCAGTCTGTTTACCAAAAACCACGGGAATATGGCGGAGGCGGGGGCCGTGGCGTGGCAGTTTCACAAGAAGGGGCTCCTGACCGTCGATAAGGCCAAGGTAGACGAAGACCGACTGCTCTCGTTGGCGCTTGACGCTGGAGCGGAAGATGTCAAAGTCGGCGACAAATCCTTCGAGGTCATCACGGATTCCCACGACTTTGAAGCGATCAAAAAGGCGTTGGCCGATGCCAAGATTGAGACCGTGCTCGCCGAGATTACCTACATCCCGCAAAATACCGTTCGTCTTGATGAAAAACCCGCTGAGCAGATGCTCAAGCTGATGGAAATCATGGACGAGCACGACGATGTGCAGAAGGCTCACGCGAATTTTGATATCTCCGATGAAGTGATGGAAAAGGTAGCCATCACCGCTGGATAGGCCGGTTGGGTCCACCGCTGTTACCGGGATCATGAGATGAGATGATCGCCTTTTTGACGGGGCGGTTGGCGTTCAAAGCTCCGACGCACCTCACGCTGGATGTCCAAGGGGTCGGCTATGAAGTGCATATCCCACTTAGCACCTATTACGCCCTGCCCAATCTCGACGACATCACCGCGCTGAATATTCACACTCATCTTCGAGAAGATGCGATCCAGCTGTTCGGCTTTCTCTCAAAGAGCGAGAAAGATTCGTTTCTTCTCCTGACGACCGTGTCGGGTATTGGTCCTAAACTCGCTCTCAGTGTGCTGTCCAACTTGCCCGTGACTGAGCTGGTCCACGCGATTCAGACCGAAGACGTAGACAAATTGTCGACGGTGCCTGGAATTGGGACGAAGTCCGCAAGCCGGATCGCCCTCGAGTTGAAAGACAAGGTCGGGAAAATTCAGCCGGTTTCCGCCCAGATTCCCGTCCTTGAACCGGACGGCATCGACGGGCCGTTCGAAGATGCGCTCTCAGCTCTGGTAAACTTAGGCTATCGTCCACAAGACGCGAAAGAGGCGTTGAAGCGAGTCACCAAGGCTGCTGCAGGCCCGGTTGCGCTCAAACAGTTGGTTCGCGAAGGACTCAAGGAACTCGCGAGGGGGTAACCATGTTCACACAGGCGTCGGCTCATATCGGAAGGCTGGTGATCATCGTCGGCCTAGGAGGTTCACTGGTTGCGGGGACTTTCCGGCTTTGGGAATGGCGGACGAGTCTACCGAACTCAAAAGTATTCGGATGACTTGCGGGAGCTGTCCTGACGGGTATGCAACCACCGGCGTCACGCAGTCGGCAGAGAGTTGCAAGGGGGGGGCTCCGACACTCGTCGCATGTGTGCCGCTCGAAGCCACCATGCGGGCAATTTGCGATTCTTATCTGGAAGGGCATGCGGAAATCGGGTGGCTCATCTGTCCCGGCCCGTTGTGGCAGGAAAGACGGTGGGTGGGTCTCCTAGTACCAATTGAGGAAAATGGACGCGAATCTGCTGGATCTCAGGCAAGGGGACAAGATTTGCCCTCCGGATTGCGGCAGTACGGCCACGCCAGGGCAGGGGGTGCTGCCTATTCCGCCCAAGTATCAACAGATACCTGACAACAAGTAGTTCTATGCCAAGATGACTGAGCGAGTTCTGACGAACCGTGTGATGGACGACGAGCGGGGGCTCGAGAACGTGCTGCGTCCGCAGACGCTCGACGACTATGTCGGGCAAGAGAAAATGAAAGAGTCGCTGCGCATCTGCATTGAAGCAGCGAAGCAACGAGGCGATTCGCTGGATCACGCCATTTTCTACGGCCCGCCTGGTCTGGGGAAGACCACGATCGCCCATATCATCGCCAAGGAAATGGGGGCCACTCTGCGGTCTACCTCCGGGCTGGTGCTTACCCATGCTGGTGATCTGGCGGCAATCCTGACCAATTTGCAGGAATATGATGTGCTTTTCATCGATGAGATTCATCGGCTGCCCGCCGCGGTCGAAGAAGCCCTCTATCCGGCAATGGAGGACTATCAACTGGATTTAGTGATTGGCCAAGGTCCTGCGACCAAGACAGTCAAACTCGACCTGCCTCGGTTTACCCTCGTGGGGGCGACGACCAGGGCCGGTGCGCTGACGTCGCCCCTGCGAGACCGGTTTGGGCTGGTATATCGGTTGGAATTCTATTCGCCGCCAGAACTTCAAGCCATTGTGACGAGGTCAGCCGGGGTCCTGGGCGTGGAGATTGATCAGGAAGGGGCCGCGGAAATCGCGAGCCGTGCTCGTGGCACGCCACGGATCGTCAACCGGCTGATCAAACGGATCCGGGACTATGCTCAGGTCAAGGCCGACGGCCGTATTTCTAAGGGAGTGGCGCAGGAAGGCCTGGCGTGGGTGGGTATCGACGAAGCCGGGTTCGACGACATGGACCGGAAGATTCTGCTCACGATCATCGACAAGTTCAACGGTGGACCGGTCGGCGTAGACTCGCTTGCCGCGGCGGTTCAGGAAGACAGAGGCACCATCGAGGATGTCTACGAGCCCTATCTGATTCAAGCTGGGTTTTTGGATCGAACCGGCCGTGGCCGGCAAGTGACCAAACTGGCGTTCGAGCATTTCAAGAAGCCGCCAGCCAGGCTCCTGTAGGCGCCAGTGGGGAGAGGCCCAGAATCCGGTGCGCTCACGGCCGGTTCTCTTGAGTCCTCAGCGTCTTCCTTGCAAGAGTTTTGACCGATCCTGTACAATCCTAGACTTCTTCATCCACAGTGGGATTGGTGGGCCCAAGTCGAGCCATTCAACTGGTCGGATGGCCGAGCGAGCGCATGATGCCTAAAGACATGTTCGAATATCGGCAAGAGATCGACCGGATCGACGACGAGATCATCCGTCTGCTGAATGAGCGTTCCATGAGCGTCATCGAGATCGGCAAAATCAAGAAGGCCAAGGATGCGGGGGCCAATCTCCATACACCGGGACGGGAGGCCGCGATTATCGAACGGCTGACGAAGCTCAATACCGGCCCGTTTCCCACCGACGCCATCCGTTCAGTCTATCGGGAAATCATGTCGGCGTCGCTGTCGCTGGAGGGACCCCAGAAAGTCGCCTATCTCGGGCCGCGCGCGACCTTCACTCACATGGCCTGTATGCAGAAGTTCGGCTCATCGGTTCAGTATGTGCCGGCCCATAGCATCACAGAGGTGTTCAACGAGGTGGAACGGGGGCGAGCTAATTTCGGAGTTGTGCCGATCGAAAATACCACCGAAGGGGTCGTCAATCACACCCTGGACATGTTCATCGATTCCAATCTGCTGATCTACGGGGAAGTTCTGCAGGAAGTCTCCCACCATCTCCTGTCGAAGTCTGGTTTGATTGAAGAGGTGAAGAAGATCCACTCGCATCCGCACGCGATCGCTCAATGCCGAAACTGGTTGGAGACCAACCTTCCGCACGTCCCGGCCGTCGAGGTCGCCAGCACCGCGCGCGCGGCCGAGCTCTGCATCGACGAACCGTCGTCGGCGGCAATTGCGTCCGAATTGGCCAGCCAGTTATACGGGCTCAAAGTCATCAAGGCCCGCATCGAAGACAATGTGAATAACATGACCAGGTTTCTCGTGTTGTCGCAGAAGCCGTCGGAGCGGACGGGAAGGGACAAGACGTCCCTGATGTTGTCCATCAAGGACAAGGTGGGTGCACTTTACGATCTGCTTCGCCCGTTCGCCTCGCACGGGATCAGCATGACGAAAATTGAATCCAGGCCCTCGCAGCGGAAAGCCTGGGAATATATTTTCTTCGTCGACGTCGAAGGCCACATTGCGGAAGACCGGCTCAGCAAGGCCATCGAAGAAGTGAAGGGGCGGTGTCTGTTTATGAAGATTCTCGGTTCCTACCCCGCGCATTACTAGGCTCATGGCACTCCACGTCCATCCAGATATTCAATCGCTGAGCCCGTATGTGCCGGGCAAACCGATCGACGAACTGCAGCGCGAGCTTGGCTTGAGCCGTGTAATCAAACTCGCCTCCAATGAAAATCCTCTCGGCCCTTCTCCTAAGGCCGTGGCTGCGTTGGAGGGTGCAGCCGGTCAGTTGCATCGGTATCCTGATGGGGGTGCCTATCAGCTTCGTCAGGCCATTGCCGATCACTGGAAAGTGACACGCGAGCAGGTCATTCTGGGCAATGGGTCGGATGAGATTTTAGGGTTGCTGGCCCGAACGTTCTTGGCCCCCGGCGATGAAGCCGTGATGGCCGATCACACCTTTGTCATCTACAAGATGGAAGTGACAGCTGCGCACGGCAAGCCGGTCATCGTCCCGCTGGCCAATTGGACGCATGATCTCGAGTCGATGGTCCGAGCTGTGACTCCCCGAACAAGACTGCTCTTCCTCTGCAATCCCAATAATCCGACGGGGACGATCGTGCCGAGTGAGGCGGTCACTCGGCTTATGGCTGTCGTGCCAGAGGATGTCATCGTGGTGTTCGACGAGGCCTATTATGAATATGTCCGCGACCCGCGATTTCCCGATACGCTCGCGTATGTCAAAGCAGGACGCAACGCCATCGTCCTCAGGACATTTTCGAAAATCTATGGACTGGCGGGGTTGCGGATCGGGTACGGGATCAGCACGCCAGCCATCAACGATCTGCTGAATCGGGTGCGGCCGCCCTTCAACGCCAACAGCCTTGCCCAGCGGGTGGCGCTGGCCGCGCTGGACGATGATGAGCATGTCACGAAGAGCCGGGCCGTCAATGCCGCGGGAATGGAGCAAATGGGGCAAGGCCTGAGAACGCTGGGATTCACGCCGATCCCAAGCGAGGCAAATTTTCTCTACTTTGACGTTAAGCGGGACGGGCGCCGAGTGTTCGAATCGTTGTTGCGCGAAGGGATCATCGTGCGCCACATCGAAGGAACTATGCTTCGGGTCACCATCGGACAGGCGGAGGAGAACGCCGTCTTCCTCCATGCGCTCAAGGCCGTGTTGAAGTAGAAGAGCAGAACTGTGAGGAAATCATGATTATTGTGTTGAAACCGGACGTGTCCCAAAGCCAAGTGGATCATATCATCGATCGCCTGCGGGATCTGGGATTGAAATCGCAGATTTCTACTGGACAGGAACGTACGATCATTGGGGTGATCGGCGACGACCGGATTTTACACAGCCAGCCGTTGAACGCTCTTCCTGGGGTCGAGAGCGTCTTGCCGATCCTGGCGCCGTGGAAACTCGTGAGCCGGGAGTTTCAAAAAGAAGGAACGGTCATCGATGTGAACGGGGTAAGGATCGGCGATAAGAAACTGGCTGTCATGGCGGGCCCTTGCGCGGTCGAGCGGCTCGAATTGACGTTGGGCATCGCACATGAAGTCAAAGCCGCCGGAGCGTCAGTGCTCCGAGGTGGCGCCTATAAGCCCAGAACGTCACCCTATTCCTTCCAAGGGTTGGGCCGGGAAGGGCTGGATTATTTGGTTGAGGCGAGGAAACAGACCGGGCTGCCGGTCGTCAGCGAAATCTTGGATACCCGCGACATCGAACTGTTCCTGGAAAAAGCGGACATCATCCAGGTCGGCACCAGGAACATGCAGAACTTTGAGTTGCTGAAGGAAGTCGGCGCCTATGACAAGCCAGTGCTGCTGAAACGGGGCCTCTCCGCGACCATCAAAGAGTTTCTCTTATCCGCGGAGTACATTATGTCGCGGGGCAATCGGAACGTGATACTCTGTGAACGGGGCATCCGGACGTTTGAAACCCAATATCGAAATACACTCGATCTGGCAGCCATTCCGACGCTGAAAAAGCTGTCGCACCTCCCCGTCATCGTGGATCCCAGCCATGCCACGGGCAAGTGGGACTTGGTGGGACCCATGTCGAAGGCGGCGGTCGCTGCTGGCGCCGATGGCCTGTTGATCGAGGTGCATTCCAATCCTGAATGCGCTTTGTGCGACGGCGAGGAGTCGATCACGCCGGAGAAATTCAAAGCGTTGATGCACGACCTGGCCGCGATTGCCAAAGCCGTCGGGAGAGAGGTGTAGATTTCGTTGATGGCGGTTCATTTCAAACAGGCGGCGATTATCGGGGTTGGGCTGATTGGCGGATCGCTGGGGATGATCCTCCGGCGCAAAAGGCTGGCTGATCATGTTGTGGGTGTCGGCCGGAGCCTGGAGAATCTCAAAACGGCCGTGAGCGTTGGCGCGATAGACCGGTATGTGGACGATCCCACAGACGGGGTGCAAGGATCGGATCTGATAATTCTGGCGACGCCGGTTGATACGTACGAACGCCATCTCAAGCATTGGGCTCATTGCTTGACGCCGGGCACCATCGTGAGCGATGTGGGCAGCGTGAAGGGGACATTGGTCGAGAGGTCAGAGGCGGCTATGCCGGCCGGTGTGCACTTTGTTGGCGCCCATCCGATCGCCGGGAAAGAGAAAACTGGTGTCGCGGCTGGATCTGATCAGTTGTTCAAGGGCGCGCGGTGCATTCTCACGCCAACGAAGCGGACCGACCCTTGTGCGTTGGAACGTATTAAGCAACTGTGGGAGGCCACCGAATCAATCCTGTTGACCATGGACCCCCATCTCCACGATCAAATTCTTGGCGCTGTCAGCCACTTGCCTCATGTGGCGGCATTTGCGCTCATAAATGCGCTGGCCGAGCTGCGCGACCACCAGCTCCATGCGCTGGATTTGGCCGGCCATTCCGGCGGCGGGTTGCGGGATATGACACGCATCGCCGCCAGCTCACCGGAAATGTGGCGCGACATTTTCTTATGGAATCGGGACAACGTGGTCTTGTTTATCGAGCAATACGAACGGGCCTTAGAAGAATTGAAACGGCTGATCAAGGCAGGAGACGCGGCGGGAATCGAACGCGCGCTGGAGCAGGCAAAAGCCGAACGAGAGAAATTGAACACGCGTCCCTCGATGCCCCTGTGACCCCATGAAGACGTCATTCACTACCATGCCGGGCCGGTCGCTCAAGGGAACGATGACGGTTCCAGGCGACAAGTCCGTCACCCATCGCGCACTCATCCTCACGGCTCTGGCGGAAGGCACGAGCACGGTGTCGGATTATTGCCGCGGGGAAGATTGCCTAAACACGATGCGCGCCTTTCAAGCGCTTGGCATCAAGATCGACGAGATGCCTGAGCGGTTGACTGTTCACGGCAAAGGATTTTGGGGGTTGAGCGAACCCAATGGCCCGATCGATTGCGGGAATTCCGGGACGGGCATTCGCTTGCTGGTAGGAGTGCTGGCAGGCCAGAATTTCTTTACCGTGCTCACCGGAGACGAATCAATTCGCCGGCGTCCCATGGGGCGCGTGGTCAAGCCGTTGCGCGAGATGGGCGCCGTGATCGCGGGACGGAAAGGGGGGGAGCTGGCTCCGTTGGCCATCACCGGCAAACGGCTCCAGGGGATGGAATATCGTTCGCCGGTCGCCAGCGCGCAGGTGAAATCCTCGCTGCTGCTTGCCGGCTTGTTTGCCGAGGGTGTCACCAGGTTCGGGGAGCCACGCCTTTCGCGGGATCATACCGAGCGGATGTTTCGATTTTTCGGCATTCCGCTGGCCAAAGACGGCAGCGACTTGGTCTTGCAAGGGCGGATGTCGGCCGGATGGGCGGGCCGTCGCGTCGTCATCCCCGGTGATTTTTCCGCCGCCGCGTTTTTTCTTGTGGGCGCGACCATTATTCCCGGTTCGGATGTGACGATCCGGAATGTCGGACTCAATCCGACCAGGACCGGGTTGATCGAGGTGATGAAGAAGATGGGGGCCGACATTCAGATCCTGACCCAACGTGAAGAGGCGGGCGAGCCGGTGGCTGATCTCCGGGTAAAGTCTGCGTCACTCAAGGGCGTGACGATTGGTCCTGATCTCATTCCGCAGACGATCGATGAATTTCCCATCCTCTGTGTAGCCGCGGCAGTGGCGGATGGCGCTACTGTGATTTCCGGCGCCGAGGAGCTCCGGGTCAAGGAAAGTGACCGCATTGCCACCATGAGCCAAGAGTTGCAGGCGATGGGAGCCCAGATCACCGAGCGGCCGGACGGCATGGTGATTCAAGGGTTAGGGCGAGTGGGAGGGAACGGCCGCCTGCGCGCGATGTCCGGGGCCAAGAGCCATGGCGACCATCGAGTGGCCATGGCGTTGGCGATCGGCGGGCTTACGGCGGATCGGCGCATGACGATTGCCGACAGTGGGTGCATCGATACATCATTCCCGAATTTTGAGCCGACGCTCTCCCAATTGTTGACGCACTAGGCGAGAGGACTATAATACACGTGGCGTAGCTTCTGAGGGGATGGAGAGGAACCGATCGAACGTGATTATCGCGATTGATGGACCGGCCGGAGTCGGCAAAAGCACCGTGGCGAAATTGTTGGCGGCTCGCCTGGGGTATCTGTATCTGGATACAGGAGCGCTCTATCGGGCTATTGCCTGGAAAGTGTTACATGAAGGGGTGGAGCTAGCAGATCATGCGCGGGTCGCCAATCTCTTGGAAGCCATGTCGGTCAACATGCAGTTTCAGAATGGCTCTATGCAAGTGTCGGTCGACGGGCACGACATCACCGGTGAACTCCGCAAGCCTGAGGTGACGAGTGCCGCCTCCATCGTGTCCGCTATCCCGATGGTCCGAGCGTGGCTGCTTCCCATCCAGCGCCAGATCGGGCAGCAGGGATCGGTTGTTGCGGAAGGACGCGATATCGGCACCACGGTCTTTCCCTTTGCGCCGCTCAAGTTTTTTCTGAACGCAGACGCGACGGTGCGGGCGGAGCGGCGGCACCGTGAGTTGGTGGCCGCCGGCCATCGAGAGACGGTCGAGACGACCTATCAGAATCTGTTGGGTCGAGATCTGCGGGATCGAAACCGTTCCGTGGCACCGCTGGTTCCCGCCGTCGATGCGCGGCCCATCGATACCTCGACCCTCGATGTGGAGCAAGTGGTCGCGCAAATGATGGCGGTGGTATCGGCCGCGTTGTGACGAAGGTCGCGTACGGCATTCTGTGGGTGCTAGCGAGGGCGGTCGGCGCGCTCTGTTTCCGCTATCGGGTCGAGGGGCAGGTTCCTCCGACGGGAGGAATCCTGGTTGCCGCGAATCATGCGAGCTATCTCGACATCCCGATGCTTGGCTGCGGAATGAAACGGAGGGCCTGGTATCTCGGTCGCAGCGATCTGTTTCCCGTTCCGGTTTTGAACGACGTGCTTCAATCGCTGGGATGGATTCCCGTGCGAATGGGCCGGTTGGACCGGGAAGCTTTTGGCAGAGCTATCAGTTTGATTCGAGCCGGGGAGGTGGTCGTCATCTTTCCGGAAGGCGGACGGAGCCGTGATGGACAGTTGCGAACGCCAAAGGCAGGCATTGGCGTCATCGTCTCCCAGACTGGTTGCCCCGTGGTCCCCGCTTACCTGAAAGGGACCTTCGATGTCCTGCCGACCGGCGCCCGGTGGCCTCGATGGCGGCAAGTGACAGTGCATTTCGGGAAGCCAATCACGTTTGAGACAGGAGAGCGGCAAGAAAGAGCAGAGACGAAACGGTTTTATGAACAGGTCAGCCGAACGGTGATTGAACGGATCGCGGGGCTGGGCCACGTCCCTTCTCCCTTTGAGAAGGACGGCCAGACACCCGGATCACCGGATGGGCCGATTGCCGAGGCTCGCAACGCTGAGTGAGCTCGGTGTAATTTCACCATCAGCACCCGACAACAGTCGGAAGAGTAGGACGTCCACATGGGTACGGTATTCAACAGCAGTGAGGCACAGTTAGACCGCGACGCGCTGGCCGCGTTGTACGAAGAAACCTTCCGCAATTTGGAAGAGGGCACGATCACCGAAGGCCACGTGGTGGCGCTCACTAAGGACAAGGTCATTGTCGATATCGGCTACAAATCGGAGGGGATGATCCCCATCGACCAGTTCTCGTCCGAGGAACTGCAAAATGTGAAGGTCGGCGACCGACTCCAGGTCTACATCGAAGAATGCGAAGACGCAGACGGCAATCTCGTGTTGTCCAAAGAGAAAGCCGACAAAATGAAGATTTGGGAGGAGCTGGAAAAGCTCTATAAAGACGAGAAGAGCATCGAGGGCAAGATTGTCTCGCGTATCAAAGGTGGCATGATGGTGGATATCGGCGTCAAGGCGTTTTTGCCCGGGTCGCAGATTGATCTCCATCCCGTGCGTGACCTCGACGGCCTGGTGGGGAAGACCTTCCCGCTCAAGATCATCAAGATCAATCACCGCCGTGGCAACGTGGTGGTGTCCCGCCGCGTGCTATTGGAAGAAACCAGAGACAAGAAGCGGCAAACGACCATGGCCATGCTCAAGGAAGGACAGCTGATCCAAGGGACGGTCAAAAACATCACCGATTACGGGTCCTTCATCGATCTCGGCGGGATCGACGGGTTGTTGCACATCACCGACATGTCGTGGGGCCGCGTGAATCATCCGTCCGAGATGTTTACCATAGGCGACAAGGTCGAAGTGACGGTGTTGAAATACGATCGTGAGACGGGCCGCATCTCCCTGGGACTCAAGCAGAAGTCGGCGGATCCTTGGACCAATGTAGCTGGCAAGTACCCTGTCGGCACCCGTGTGCGTGGGCGGGTCGTGAGCCTCACGGACTATGGCGCGTTCATCGAGTTGGAGCCTGGGGTCGAAGGGCTCGTGCATGTCTCGGAAATGTCCTGGACTCATGAAGTTCGGCATCCGTCACGCGTGGTGGCGGTTGGCGATCAGGTGGAGGCTGCAGTCTTGAACGTCGATCCGGCGAGCCGAAAGATTTCGCTGGGGATGAAGCAAACAGCGCCGAATCCTTGGGATATGATTGAGAACAAGTATTCAGTTGGGACTCGCATCGAAGGGAAGGTGAAAAGCCTGACTGATTTTGGTGCTTTCATTGGCCTTGAAGAAGGGATCGATGGGCTTATCCACATCTCCGATATGTCCTGGACGAAGCACATCAAGCATCCCTCGGAGCTCTTCAAGAAAGCGCAGAAAGTGGAAGCGATCGTCCTGCGCATCGATAAGGAGAAAGAGCGGCTGTCGCTGGGGTTCAAACAGTTGTCGCGCGATCCATGGGATGACGCGATTCCGTCCCGGTATCACGTGGGTGACTCGGTAACCGGCACAGTCAGCAAGGTGGCTGATTTCGGGATCTTCGTTGAGCTGGACGGTGATGTCGAGGGGTTAATTCATATCAGCGAAACTGGTGTCGAACCACAGACGAAGCTTGAGGAGAAGTTCAAGCTGCAAGATGCGATCGTCGGCAAGATCATCAAGGTCGATCGGGAAGAGCGCAAGATTGCACTGAGCTTGCGCGATCATCAGCTGGATTTAGAGCGCCGACAGGCCGATGAGTATCATTCTACGCAGGGGGGGCCGGATCAGAGTCTCGGCCGAGCGGCTAAGCAGAGCCGGAAGCGCCAGCAGTCGAACGACTAGTTGGAGTGATCGCGGATGTTTGGGACATGGGTGGTGAGCGATGATTGAGGATGCGGTACAGGTGGGCCGACCTCCGAAGCGCCGACTGCTGCGCACCTTGTTCTGGGTGTTGGCGGCGGGTTTTTGGTTACTGGTTCTTCTGAACGTCATCTTTCCCGATCTCGACATGTCGAGCGGAGATCGGATTGCGTTGGTTCGCGTCGAAGGGATCATCATGGACTCGCAACAGACAATCATGGACTTGAGGGGCTTCGGCGAAACCCCGTCTGTCAAAGCGATCGTCCTGCGTATCGACAGTCCTGGTGGAGGTGTCGTCCCATCCCAAGAAATCTACAACGAGGTCAAACGGGTTCGCGCCAAATATAACAAGACAGTGATCGCATCGATGGGCAGCGTCGCAGCATCCGGCGGCTATTATATCGCAGCGGCCACCGAACGAATTGTGGCGAACCCCGGCACATTGACCGGTAGCATTGGTGTCATTATGGAAACGGCGAATGTTGAGGGATTGCTGGAAAAGATCGGAGTGGAAGGGGTGGTTATCAAGAGTGGTAAGTATAAGGATGTCGGCTCTCCCCTTCGGAAGATGAGCGAGGAAGAACAGGGACTCTTGCAGTCGGTAATGGACGATGTGCATAAACAATTCATTGAAGCGGTGGCAGAGGGACGCAAGCTGGAATTGCCTGCGGCTCAGGTATTGGCGGACGGACGGATCTTTACCGGCCGTCAGGCGAAAGAATCCAAGCTGGTCGATGAGTTGGGCGATCTCGAGGATGCCATTAAATTGGCCGCGGACACCGCTGGTATTGAGGGTGAGCCGAAAGTGGTCGAGCCCAAGCGACGGTTTTCCATCCGTGGATTCCTCGAATCCAAGTTTACGGCGGTGTTCCCCAAATTGGATTTTCACCCAGGCATCAGCATGAAATACTTGATGGCGTTTTAGCTGTCTGCAAGGAACAGATCCGCTTAATTGGCCAAGCGAAGGGAGAGGCACATGACGAAAGCGCAGATCATCGAACGAGTATCCGAACAAGTCACGACCTTGACAAAGCGACAGGCGGAGGTTGTCGTCAACACCATATTCGACTGTGTTAGGGATTCGCTGAAAAACGGGGACAAGACTGAGATTCGCGGCTTCGGCAGTTTTCGTCTGCGGGCGCGCCGCATGAAGGAAGGGCGTAATCCGAAGACCGGCGCTACCGTGGCTGTGCCGGCCAAGCAGGTCCCATTCTTTAAGGCCGGCAAGGAACTGAAAGGGCTGTTGAACCAATAGGCTGACGAGAGGAACAGACGTGTCCATCCCCAATTCATCCGAATCGAATGCCACGGAAGTTCGCTGGACACCCGGCGCATTGACACGCATGGACCGCGCGCCAATCTTCCTGCGCGGGATGGTCCGTCGTGTGGCTGAGAAAAAAGCTCGCGAGCTGGGGATTGCGGAAATTACCGAAGATGTGCTGGATCGATTCAAGGGCCAGATGATGGGCAGTATGGGGGAAGAATCCGGGCTGGCGGCGGCTGCCGAAGTGATGGCGCAGGGCCGTCTCCCCTGGACGGCTGCCGCCAGGGAGAAATTGGCCGGTGTACCTGAGTTCATGCGTCACATGATTCAGCAAATTGCCGAAGAGATTGCCAGAGAGCGTGGGCATCTTGAAGTGAACGTAGAATTATATGAAAAGGTGGAAGCCCTCGGTGACTTGCAAGACGCTGCAGGACCCGCCATCGAATGGACCGAAGACGCGCTGGTGCAGTTGCACGAGAAAGTCAAAGAATCACCTCCGATCGCCGCAGAATTTGTGACGGATATGCTCAAGCGGGACGCCGAGGATTTGGCGCACGAGCGAGCCTTCGCCGTGATCGATGCCCAGAGATTGTCTCAGCTGTGGGATGTCCCGCAAGACCGTATGATTTGGACCGACGAGGCATGGAAACGGCTGCAAACGGCTCCGGATTTCGTGCGAAGCGGTATTCGAAAGGCGGCGGAGCGGCGGGCGAGGAAATTGGGATTAGCCGAGATCGACTCGGACCATCTGACGACGTTTCGCAATCAGGCAATGATGAAGGCCGTGAAACGCATTCGGGCGTTTGGATACAGCGAACTGACCTTCGATGCGTTTGAAGCCGCGCTACAGAAAACCAAACGTCTGCAAGGGAACGACCAGGCCGAAAAAAGGCTCCAGGAAATCCGCGGCCACTTTGCTGATCCCTCGACCAAGAAGCCGGAGGGGGGAACGCTGGGGGCCGAGCTGATGGATCGCTTCCGCAGATACCTCAAAGGCGAAGGGGCACTCTAACTCACCAGAGTACATCCCTAGCTACCCACGCATGCGTATTTCGTCCGAAGAGAGGAGCTTATAGTGTATGGCTTATGGCACGAGACCAAAGGGTCCATCTGTCTCCAATCACGTGCTATACGCGCATTAGCTATGCGCTTTTTGTTCTGATGAGTAGCGAAGGAAAACGCCGTGCGGGCATCAGTGGGTTGCTGTTTCCTTGGGCCAGAATTTGTGGCGGATTTGCGGCAATGGCTCGTTGTCAAAGTTCGGGATGTCGTACAGACACCGGTCGATGGTCTCGACTTCTTCTTGAGTCAGCCCGAGCGTGACTTTCTTTTTCCAGAATTGATCCAGCGTGAAGTAATCTCCCGACTGAGGTTTCTCAGCCAGTAGTGCCTTCATGTTCTCAAAACCTGCCGTATCGACACCTCCGACGCGTCCCTTGTTACGATCATGGCACCAGTGGAGCACCTCGGCGATTCCGTACATGGTAATGTCGACGCTCACGATTTTGCTCATTGTAGCATCCTCCTGAAAGACGTAACATTGTAGCGCAGACCGTGCGTGAAATTCAAAGGTCTGATCGCAAGATTCTTCCATTGCCAGGGTGAAAGAAGGCCCTTATACTGCACCATCCGGTTCCCTATGATATGACATGGTCTCCGTATCTCAGAGCACAGAAGCGCAACAGGCATTGTGAACGTCACAGATTGGAGAATGAGGCCCACTATTGGATCGTTCTTCACAGCGCTTGCCGTCTGCTCTGTATGTGGGGGGACCGCTGCATGCGCAAAAACGGAGCCATACAACCCCCCTGACCTCTTTTACTATTTTGCCAGTTTCAAGGTCGGCAAGAATCCGACGACCATCACCGCAGTCGATCTCAACCACGATTCCTTGACCGACCTGGTCACGACCAACATTTCGAGCAACACGCTGTCGATTCTGCTGGGCAACGGTGATGGAACGTTTCAAGATCACGTGCAATTCCAAGTATGTCAAGAGCCACGCGCGCTGGCGCTGGCCGACTTCAATCATGATGAGCATGCCGATGTCGCTTTGGCCTGTTCCGGAGGGGACGAGATCGCCGTGTTGTTTGGCCGCGGCAATGGAAAGTTTGAAGAGGGCCCGCACTATCCAGTCTTTCGCACACCGGTGTCGCTGACTAGCGATGACGTGAATGGCGATCGGCATCCGGATCTTGTCGTGGCACTCAGGAACGACAAAATTAAAGTCTTTCTCGGCACCGGCACCGGGGAGTTCCGGAATGGGGTGCAGTACGAATACGGCGATACACCGACGTGCGTGGCCCTGTCTGACTTAAACGGAGACGGTAAATTGGATCTGGTGGTTACCAACGGGGGGCCGATGTCGAACAAGGTGTCGATTTGGCAGGGCAACGGCGACGGCACATTTCACCGCCCCAAGGACTATTCGGCGGGAAAGCGGCCGCTGGGCGTCAGTTTCTCGGATTTCAACAGCGATCGGCATAGCGATTTACTGGTGATCAACGGCGAGCGGGACAGTTTCACGACGCTGCTCGGCAACGGCGATGCAACATTCAATGTTGGCAAAGACTCCGGTGCCAATGCTGGCCCCAATTTCGGCCTCGCGCGGGACTTCAATGGCGACCGTCTCATAGACGTCGCCATTGTGAATCTTCAATCCAATGACCTATCGATCTTGTTCGGCAAGGGCGACGGCACGTTTCATTATCCGCCCAGGAATTACCGGACCAAGGCGGGGCCGTTTGCGCTCTCATTTTTTCGGGCCACCACAACTGGGACGGAAGAGCCAGGTTTGGCGGTTGCTGATAATGGAAGCGGCAGCGTCTCGATCTTCCTGCATCGCGGATTGAAACAGGGCCAGAAACTTGGGGTGGAATAGCCAGGCTCGTGACGGGCCGTCGAATCATGAGAGTCGGAGCCAGGTAGGTGATATAATTGCCTCATTCTTGACAGCCTGTCGACCCTTCGCTAGAGTAGCCAACATGGCGGTCCGAGCTGGTTTGTAGAGCCAGTCATGGCGTTGCGATCTTTTGCATGGTGGTTTGTCATAGGCTCACTGCTGACCCTCGCAATCTTGATGGTCCAGGGTGGAGTGCGTGACTTGTGGGACGGGACTCATCAGGATAGAAACATGAACGTTTTCATGTACTTCGGCACGACCCTATTCGGCGGAGGGTTGTTTGCTGGATGTGTGGCGTTGGTGATGAATCGCATTCGCTGACTCGGCTGTGGAAGCAGGATATGTATGCAATGTCTCAGATGCAAGGGATTCATGCTGGTCGAGCGGCACTATACCCTTCTCAACCGGAGGATTCATGCCCGCTGTCTTAACTGTGGGTTCTGGATCGATCTGGCCGATCTCCTTCGATTTTTTCACAAGGTTATTGATAGCGGATTGAAGGGCGGAAAGGTTCGGGAGACCTACTCGCTCTGAAGGACAGCATAGTGGCTAGGCAACAAGAGAGGGTCCAATACAGTCAAGACTCTCGGAAGCGCTGGTGGCCCATCGGCATCGTAGGCTTCGGAGCGGTGTTGTCCGTGTGCCTGGTTACGTTGCTTCCGGCTTTGGGATCCGCCAAGGATTACCACCACCACAGAGCGGCGATTCATTCGGGTAGCTCGGCTCAACAGGAACTTCCCTGGAAAAAAGTTCCGGCGAACAGCGTGCTATTAAAAGAGCTCAAGTCTGGACGCGTGCTCTATCAACATGAGTCCGAAAAGAGACTGTCTCCGGCCAGTTTAACCAAGATCATGTCGGCGTTGATCATTCTCGAGCATGGACGGCTGGATGAGTATGCGACGGTCAGCAAAAATGCCGCGCGTGCGCCAAAGACGCACCTCCGGTTGCGAACGGGCGAGGTGTTCAGGCTGGATGACCTCTTGAAGGCCATGTTGATCGTTTCTGCCAATGACGCGTGTTTGGCTGCAGTCGAACATGTCGGAGGTACAGAAGAACAATTCGTGGAGATGATGAATGCCAAGGTGGCACAGCTGGGGCTGACAGATACGCACTTCAGCAACGGGTGTGGATTCGATGGCCCGGAACACTATTCCACGGCGGAGGATCTTGCCAAGCTCAGCGAAATCGCGATGCAGAATCCGGTTTTCCGTGAGCTTGTGCGGGAAGAGCAGGACTTTATTATGCCAGTAAGCGGTCACCGTCCCTACCTTCTGCATACCACCAATCGCCTGCTAGGCCGCATTCCCGGCGTTGAGGGGATCAAAACCGGATTCACATCGAAAGCCGGTCGCTGTCTCATCGCCAAGGTTTCCCAAAACGGCAGCGATCTCCTACTGGTCATCCTCAATTCCAATCGCCGCTGGAACATGGCCAAGAGCCTCATCAGCTATGGCTTGCGGGTCAGCGAGTCAGCGCAGTAATCGGTTCTATTTTTCCCTGAATTCGATCTTTCGCATGACGGGTTTGATTCAGGAGTGGCAATCTGCCAGCTCCTGGTCCTCGCGTTCTATTAGCAGGACAGTTCCCGATGGCGTATACCGTCGCTGCGTGAAGGATACGGAAGTGGTCAATGGGTTTCACGACTGCACCGCGAACAGTGTAGGTTTCATAAAGTGGTGTTCGTGGAGAGGCGGCACTGAATCAGGCGGCGACAAGGGAAGGACATCATCGTGACCACGTGGCGCGGATCTGGGCGCTTAATGAGGATCGGGTGCTGGATCAGTGTGCCGCTCGCCGTGCATTTCTTCCTCTCCCCGGCCGTCCTGTGGGCGGGCGACGCCGTCTTCTGCTATCACAATGATACGACCAGCGTGCCGATGGCGGTCACCGACGTGGGGGCAATGCCATCACCACGGGACTTTGTACGTTTGAGCGACTCCATCCAAGAGGATGGAGTCATCGAACACGAGGGGTGAGGTGAATTACCGCGGCGGAGTGAACTCGATGTTGACGTCCTTACCCAAATAGTTCACCTGAAACCCCTGTTTGTCATAGGCCAGCACGGCACCCATGACGTTTTCATCCCCGTACTCTTCTTTGCCCAACAACTTGCGGATCTCGTCGGGACTTTCGCTGTTGAGTACGTTGCGGAAGATACCTCTGGCCTTGTACGCAAACCGATTGTTGATGAAAATCAGATCGACCTTGCCGTCTTGGATTCGCACGCCGGCCATGGGGCCGGTCGGCTTTCGCTGATCGAGTAAAAAGATGAAGGTTGATTCTTGTTCAGCTTTGACGCCGGCGATCTTTTCATTCACCAATATCTCAACGGCATGGGCTTCCGAGTCGCCCAGTTTGATGCCGAAGAGCGATACCTCGACGCTTGCAATCGCTTTCGGTTCCATTACGTCGCTCTTGCTGAGATCATACGGCTCGGCGTAGAGGGCAGAAAGAGGTCCAGTGAGCGCCCCTGCGAGGCCCCATACCACTGCCCACATCACGCAATGATTCTTCAGTTCCATGTGTGTGACTCCTCTATTCCGTTGCATCAACCGTTTTGTCTCTGGTGTGTAAATGGGGAATGGCTTGCAGACTGGATCCGTGGTTATTCTTGAGACGCCATGGTGAGCAGCATCTCACCGAGCCGGCGGAGGCGGAGAAAATAGGCCTGCGAATCGGCATCCAATTCTCTGGTCAAGTCATCCAGGTCTTTCAAACAATCTTCCACAATCGAGACGCGTTGTCGATCAAGGCCCTCGGGAGTATCGAGATAATAGACGACACAGCCGCTAATGACCGTATCGAGGGTCATCAAATGACCTTGGTGCGAGCTGGTAAATTGAGGCCAGTCGTTTCCGCGATGCTGGTCCCATACCGTTTCGATTGATTGTCGGGTCATTAGCTGCTCCGGGGCCCGTTCCGCGCCGATCGATGTTGCGCACGATTAGGGATACAGTCCGCGCTGGCGATGGGCTTGGGCCACTTGATCGATCCCGTTCATGAGGGCGGCCATGCGCATCGACGTTCGACGTTCCGTTGACACGTGCAAGGTGCGTTGGAACGCGGAGGTAATGATGTCTTGGAGCCGGCGTTGGATGTCTGTGGCACTCCAGAAGAACCGTTGAAGGTCCTGGACCCACTCGAAATACGACACGATGACGCCCCCGGAATTCGCCAGAATGTCTGGAATAATAAAGACGCCTTTCTCTTCGAGGATACGATCGGCATCGAGTGTCGTGGGGCCGTTGGCCCCTTCGGTGAGGATCCGACAGCGCAGCCGTGCTGCGTTCTTCTCGGTGATCTGCTCGGACAGCGCGGCTGGGACGAGTACCGTACACTCCAGCTGCAGCAGCTCGTCGTTCGTGATCGCGTCCCCCAACTTCGTGTCGCGCAGCGCCTGACCCTTGTTGCGGTATCGCCGGATGAGTTCCGGTACGTCCAGTCCGTTGACGTTATAAATGCCTCCACTGACATCGCTGACGGCGATCACGCGAGCACCCTGTTGTTGCATGAGAAGCGCAGTGTGCGAGCCAACGTTTCCAAATCCTTGGATGGCCACAGTGGCTTGTGCAATAGAGAGATGCAGATGGCGGAGGGCTTCCAGTGTCACATAGACAACTCCGCGTCCCGTCGCTTCTTCACGGCCCAAGCTGCCTCCGAGCGACAGGGGTTTGCCGGTCACCACGCCGGGGACGGCATAGCCCACCTGCTGACTGTAGGTGTCCATGATCCATGACATGACCTGCGCGTCCGTTCCCACGTCCGGCGCCGGGACATCCTTGTCCGGCCCGATGAGCGGGTAAATTTCTGCGGCGTACCGTCTTGTGAGTCGTTGCAGTTCGGCGTGGGAGAGTTTCTTGGGGGCGACCTGGATGCCCCCTTTGGCTCCTCCATAGGGCAAGCCGGCTAGGGCACATTTCCATGTCATCCACATTGCCAGTGCCGCGACTTCGCCGAGGCTCACATCGTGATGGTATCGGATCCCGCCTTTGCAGGGACCGCGCGCCGAGTCATGCTGCACACGATAGCCGGTAAAGACTTCGACTCGTCCGTTGTCCATGAGCACCGGCAGGCTGACCATCATCGAACGTTGGGGCAACTTCAACCGTTCCCGCAGATTGGGGTCCAACTTCATGAATTCTGCAGCTTGATCGAATTGGGCAACCGCCAGGCGAAAAGTGTGAGTGTCGAGTTCCTGCATAGTCCCTCGTAACGTTACAAGATGAATGAGCCCCTCGGTGTCGTGTCCCCGGTATTGGTCACGCCTCCATCTAATGTGCCGGCTGCGAGTGTCCACTCAATGGCAAACATCCCGTTTAAGATGTTGGCAAGATCGCCCTTGATCGTATCCATTGAGATTTTTGTGTGGAGTAGGGTTGCCATCGAGGTCACTGGACAGTGGGGTAATCCACAGGGATGAATCCGTTGAAAGGGCTCAAGGTCCATATCGACGTTGAGGGCAAATCCATGCAACGTGATGCCTTGTTGAATTCGGAGACCGATGGAGGCGATTTTTGCCGGTGTGGGTGTCATTACCCAAACTCCCGGCTTTTTATCGATCCGGTGCCCGGCGATGTTCCATTGTGCGAGGAGCCGCAGGATAACTTCTTCCAGCCGCCAGACCAATTGTCTGGGACCGGTTGCATACTGGTTCAGTCTGATGATCGGATACGCCACAATCTGTCCTGGACCATGGTAGGTGACGGACCCTCCTCGATTCACGCGACACAGGTCTGCGCCGTTCGCGCGCAGAGCAGCCTCGTTGCCACCCCAATCCGTGAGCTTGGTGGTGCGTCCCAGCGTATAGACCGGTTGATGCTCCAGGAGCAGGATCGTGTCCGGCCTCAGACCCAGTTGCCGTTCGCGATGGAACCGGGATTGTAACTCCCAGATAGTGGAGTAGGGCATCGGTTTGGAGAATGTGAGTAACACACCATCCGAGGAATGGTGAACAACAGGGGCTGATACTTCTACGAGGAATTTCAATGTTTCGGAGCAATTCACGCACTCACCTTCTGCATCCGTACAGGCGCACATTGTCGCATAACCGATCGTGTGGGGGAAAGACATGAACAGGAGGGGGCGTGCGTCCTGCCCCCTCCCTGATGAGAAGAATTTACCTGATGGCGGCGAAGAGCTCTCGTATCTCTGGAGTCTTGAGTTTCTTGAGCGCTTTTGCTTCGATCTGGCGGATGCGTTCACGTGTCACGGAGAGGCTCTGGCCGACTTGCTCCAATGTGCGACCTTCCTCGTAGCCGATCCCGAACCGAAGGCGAATCACGGTTTGCTCTCTCGGTGTGAGGCTGTTGAGGATTCGGTCCAATTGTTTGGTCATCTCGGTCCGGTGCACGTGGGTGTCGGGAGGAACGGCCAAGTGATCGGGAATCATATCTCCGAAATGAGTCGTTCCGTCCCCGATCGGTGTTTCCAGTGCCACCGGATCCTGAAACGCCTGCACTGTCTCATGAACTCGCTCAGGCCTCATACGGAGTACGTGCGCAATTTCGTCCAATTTGGCCGGTCGACCGAACTGCTGCCCCAATCTTCGTGTGACCCGTAGAATCCGATGTGACCCTTCGGTTTGATGAACTGGGATGCGGATGGTCCTGGATTGATCCGCGAGCGCTCGCGTGATGCCCTGCCTGATCCACCATGTGGCATAGGTGCTGAATTTGAACCCCTTTCGATATTGATAGCGCTCGGCGGCCTTCATCAGGCCGATGTTACCTTCTTGAACCAGGTCCAGCAGAGTCAATCCTCGCCCGGTGTAGTGTTTGGCGACATCGACGACCAGGCGCAGGTTGCAGCGTACGAGTTCATCTTTGCCGTGCTCCAGAAGAGCCCGTGCAGCCCGGAGCTCTTCGATCAACACCTTGAGCCGCTTTTCTATCGCAGCAGCTGGTTTCATGTCACGAACTGCCGAATTCAGGACCCCAAGCAACGCCTGCTCCGCGCCATTCAGCACTGTGGCAGACAGTCCGCTTAGGCGCGTTACTACCTGAAGTGTTTTGATCGTGTCCAGCGTAGTCGGGGTGCGTTTCGTGCGGCCCAGCGCTTTGACGGCCTGGTGCAAGGCGACGCGGATGCGTCTAGTGCCCTGATCGACACGCTTAGCGGTCGCGATTTCTTCTTCGCGGGTCAAGAGTGCCCGTTCGCCGAATGACTGGAAGTACAATGATTCCAAGAGAAATGGGCTGGCGCCGCGACTTGTTCGCAGGGCTGGCGCGGCCGTGTCTGTTTCTCCGCGGCCGATCGCTTCCATAAGGACGCTCGCTTGCGGATGGTCGGCGTCTCTGTCAGTCGCGGCGGGCTCATGACCCTGTCCGCTGTCCACTGTTTGCAGTTCTTCGTCATGCATGGCAGCACCTCTCAGTTCTTGGTTACGCATCGATTCACCTCGTTAGAGTCATATCAAGCGACGAAGATTCAACTGACTCGCACCGTTCTCAGTGATACTGCGAAGCAAAAGGGATGCTGGATTGAAGATGAGAATGTACCCGTAAAATCCCATGGAAAATACAGAACTATTAGAGATGCTTAATGAGGAAGGTAAGGAGATGCTGTTGCAGATGTGCGGTAACTATGTAGGATTACCTACACTTCGATGCCGAATTGCCCCACCTTTTTCTTGCGTCGGATCTGTTGCATTCCTCTGATGATCCCCTGCGCCATTTATCAGAAGTGGTTCACGCATCAGAGGCTCCGTGCAGGGGAAGCGCACTGAATCATGGGAACACAAGGGATTATCCATCCCCCTGTGAAGTGAGGCACGCCTGTTGGTTGCAAACAATCGAACGAACCCCCTAGAATGCCCGTCATGTCGAAGCTCTCCACCGGCGAACGGATTCATCTTGTCGATAAGAAGGGGCGCCAGTACGCCCTGACACTGAAGGCCGGAGAAACCTATCAATTTAGCGGCCAGACCATCGCGCACGATACACTCATTGGGCGGTCTGACGGAACGCTGGTGACATTGTCCGGCGGCAAGAAGATGCTGGCCCTCCGCCCCACATTTGGCGACTATGTACTCAAGATGCCGCGCGGCGCGCAAGTACTCTATCCGAAAGATCTGGCGCTCATTCCCATGTGGGCGGACGTCTATCCTGGCGCGAGGGTATTCGAAGCTGGTACTGGGTCAGGCGCATTGACAATGGCGCTTTTGCGGGCAGTGGGGCCGAAAGGCTTGGTGGTGACGTATGAAATGCGAGACGAGTTTGCCCGTACCGCCTTGCTGAATATCGATCGGTACATGGGATCAATGCCCAACTTGATGCCATTGCGCCAGAATGCCTACGAGGGTATTGCACTGCTGGACGATGGAATCCTGTTTGACCGAGTGGTGCTTGATCTTCCCGAACCGTGGCAGGTGATTCCTCATGCGGCCACGGCCCTGCGGTCTGGCGGGATCTATTTGAGTTTCGTTCCCACGGTTCCCCAAATCACCCAAACGGTCGAGGCACTGGAGCGAACAGCGGTGTTCGCTATGGTGGAGACATTTGAAACGTTGTTGCGCACGTGGTCGGTTCAAGGCCGGAGCGTGAGGCCTGACCACCGAATGGTTGCCCATTCGGGATTCATCACGGTGGCGAGAAAAGTTGACCCCAACTTTGTCAGCGAGACGAGTGGGCAGGGACGTGCGACCGAAGAGTTGAACGAAGTGCCGCTGGTTGATGAGACGGAGGCACAAGCGCGATGAGCCGGTTGGCGGGAAAAGTTGCACTCGTGACCGGAGGCAACGCGGGAATCGGCGAGGCGATCGCCAAGACCTTTGTTCGCGAAGGGGCGGCTGTGGCGATTACCGGCCGGCGCCCTGAAGAGCTGGACCGCGTCGTTCGTGAGATTGGGCCACACATTGGTCGAGTCATTGCGATTGCTGGTTCCGTGACGGACGACGGCCATGCGCGGGCGGCAGTGGCCAGGGTAATTCAGCAATTCGGTGTGTTGGATATCCTCATCAACAATGCGGGGATTGGTGAGTTCGGCCGCCGGCTTCATGAGCTGGATGATGCAACCTGGGCCCGCGTGTTGGATATCAATCTGACCGGTGTATTTCGCATGACCCGGGCGGCGGTTCCAGAGATGCTGAAGCGAGGGCGTGGCGCGATCGTCAATATTTCGTCGATCGCGAGCCTGGTCGGTATTCCATGCTTGTCTGTATATGCGGCCTCGAAAGGCGCGCTGGACGCACTGACTCGTACCATCGCCATCGACTACGCGAAAGACGGTATCCGGTGTAACGTGGTCAATCCCGGGCTGATTGCCACACCGATGGCCGCCCCGCTGATGGCCAATCCGGAGCAACTCGATCCGATTCTTGCCCATTACCCAATTCGCCGGCTGGGCAAGCCTGAGGAAGTGGCTGACATGGTGCTGTACTTAGCTTCCGATGAGGCTGCGTGGGTGACGGGGGGCACGTTCACGATCGATGGCGGCATGACGGTGTGGTAAGTCCCTCTGGTGGCAACGCCTAACCGTTCAATCGATATCATGGAACTCAACGTTCAGACTCAGTTTTGCGGCGTCATCGGCAATCCCGTTGAACATTCGTTGTCTCCGGCGATTCATAACGCCGCGTTCCGGAAACTCGGCCTTAACTATGTCTATCTGGCCTGGAAGGTAGACGTGATCGGTGACGCAATCAAGGGACTCCGTGCACTCGGGAACTTTCGCGGCGCCAGTGTCACCATTCCCTACAAGGTGTCCGCCGTCCCGTTTCTGGATGATTTGGAGCCGACGGCGCGGCACATTGGCGCGATCAATACCATCGTGGCCGAGAACGGTCGGCTGATCGGCTACAACACGGACGCGACCGGCTCCTTGCGCGCGCTGAAGGAGGGGGGGGTCGTTCTCGAAGGCCGGCGCATCGTTCTGCTGGGGTCCGGCGGTGCCGCGCGCGCCATCGCCTTCGCCCTGGCTGCGGAGTCCGGAGCGGACAAGCTGACCTTGCTCGGTGTTGACGACAAGGAGCGTACGGCATTGGCCAGCGATCTCCGGTCCAAGACGAACGTGGCCATTGAGGATGCGTATCTCGACGACAGGACTCTTGGTCGGACAGTCCCTGACGCGCAGATCCTGATTCACTGTACGCCTGTCGGCATGTCTCCAAAGGCCGATGTCTCCTGCGTGCCGGCCTCGCTGCTCCATCCAGGCCTTACCGTCATGGACATTGTCTACAATCCCAGGGAGACCCGATTACTCACGGAGGCCAAGCGCGCCGGGTGCAAGACGATTTCTGGCCTTGAGATGTTTCTCAATCAGGCGGTCACGCAGTTCGAACTCTGGACAAACCAACCCGCTCCGGTTGATGTGATGCGCGCGGTACTGGAGTCCCGCTTTCAATGAATGTCGTGCTCATCGGGTATCGTGGGACCGGGAAGAGTACCGTCGGAAAAATCGTCGCGGCGCGTCTCGGCCGGGCTCTGGTATCCACGGACGCGGAGATCGTGAAACGGGCTGGGCATGGTATTCCGGAGATCGTGGCTCAGCACGGATGGGATTACTTTCGTGATCTAGAGTCGCAAGTGTGCCGGGATCTCTCAGACGGCGATGAGTTGGTGATTGACACGGGCGGCGGGGCGATCCTGCGGGCGGAGAACGTCGAGCGATTGAAACGTCACGGCAGCGTATTTTGGCTGACCGCATCGGTTGACACGATTATGAAACGCATCGGCCGGGACACTCAACGTCCGTCGCTTACGGGAACCAAGTCGTTTATCGACGAAGTGCAAGACGTTCTGCGCGACCGGACGCCGAAGTATGAGGCCGCGGCAGATCATGTCATCTCGACCGATGGTCGGTCGGTCGTGCAGATCACGGACGAGATTATTTCCCGTCTCTAGCGGTCTCGTATTCTTGACAAGCTTCCACAGTCCATGATTCATGTAGCTATGTGCGCCCGTAGCTCAGTTGGATAGAGCGCCGGGCTTCGAACCCGTAGGTCGCAGGTTCAATTCCTGCCGGGCGCACCATAGATTCAAAGAGTTAGCAGAATTGTCTCCCCCCGATGTGCCGTCCTGGTTGCGCGGGGGTTGCAGATCCGACCCCATCCCAGCGTGGGGTCATGGGTTCATCAAGCCGATCGACCGCCTGCCGATTCCCTCCTGGAATGAGGTGCCCATAGAGATCAACCGTGATGGCGATGGAGCTGTGCCCCATCTGTCCCTTCACATAGACCGGGTCCGATCTACTGCGGGAATGCTGTAAGGGTATGGTAACTCGCTTTCCATGTCCCTCCTGTCGGGTTCCTGGTAAGGAGGAGAGGCACGGGCGCCAGGAACGCCCGCCGGACAGGGGATCAGCCAGCCCGTTGCCTCCCAGTTCAGTTCAAATCAGCATGCTGCCATCATAAGCCGCCTGACTTGTCTCTTTAAGGCTGCTTGACTCCCTCCCGCAGTCAGCCTAGCCTGAAATGCAAATCGGTGGTCAAAATGGAACCCATGACTGTTCTTAAACGAATACGTGATTTCGTACGGGAGCATTGGGTTTTTTCATATATAGAATAGTCTCCCTGCGAGGCTACTGATGTGTGGACGCTTCACCCAGACGGCTCCCCCGGAAGTCATTGCGGACCAGTTTCAGATTGACGATCCCCCGCTGTTCAAGCCCAACTACAACATCTCCCCAACGCAACATGTGGCAATCGTTCGTCTCAATCTTGAGTCTGTGAAACGTGAATGTGTCTTGGTTCGATGGGGCCTGATTCCTTCTTGGGCCAAGGATGCCAAGATCGGCAACCAGTGTATCAACGCCAAGGGTGAGACCGTGGCCGAGAAACCCGCCTTTCGATCGGCGTTCAAGAAGCGGCGATGCCTGGTCATTGCCGACGGGTTCTATGAGTGGCAACGGCTGGGTGAGCGAAAACAGCCCATGTGGATTGGTCGAACGGACAAGCGGCCGTTTGCCCTTGCGGGACTCTGGGAGCACTGGCAACCAGCCGATGGAGAGCCGCTCGAAACCTGTACCATCATCACCACCGAACCCAATGGCCTGATGGCGCCGATCCATAACCGGATGCCGGTGATTCTTGTCCCTGCCTCCTATGACCAATGGCTCGACCTCAACGCACAAGCCGAACCGCTGAAGACATTGCTCCGACCATATCCAAGCGAGGAATTACGGGCCTATCCAGTCAGTACTCTGGTCAACAACCCCCGCCACAACGTGCCTCAGTGCCTTGAGCCGGTCCCGGTCTAAGGAGTAGACTACCACCTGCCTGGTGATGAGGTCTCACGATGCACGTTGAAGCTGTCTACGCCCCCGATCTGTCCACCCGCTACAAGCTTCCGGTCTTCCTTGGGCGACTCCCCGCAGGTTTCCCGTCGCCGGCCGATGATTACCTGGAAGGCAAGCTGGATCTGAACCGGCATCTCATCAAGCACCCAGCCGCAACCTTCTTCGTTCGGGTATCTGGGGATTCGATGATTGAGGCAGGCATTCATACGGGGGACTTGTTAGTTGTGGATCGCGCTCTTGAAGCCGTAGACGGGAACGTAATCGTGGCGGCGCTGGATGGCGAACTCACCGTGAAGCGTCTATCCAAGCGAGGCAAGACCATCCGTCTGGTACCAGCCAACACCAACTACCAACCGATAGAGATTCAAGCACAACAAAGTTTTGAGATTTGGGGAGTCGTCACCAACGTCATTCACGCGCTGTGAGTCCATGTCGCCCGTCTTTGCTCTCGTCGATTGCAACAACTTTTACGCCTCCTGCGAACGAGTTTTTAACCCTAAGCTAGAGCACAAGCCGGTTGTCGTTCTTTCCAACAATGACGGCTGTGTCGTGGCGCGCTCGAACGAAGCCAAGGCCCTGGGCATCAGGATGGGGGTGCCTGAGTTTCAAATTCGTCCCTTGCTTAAAGCTCATGACGTGCAGGTACTGTCTAGTAACTACGCCCTCTATGGCGATATGTCCCAGCGGGTCATGGAGACCTTGGAACAGTTTTGCCCCGATCTGGAACCGTACTCGATCGACGAAGCCTTCTTGAGTCTGTCCGGTTTCACGTCTCGGAACCTCATGGAGTACGGGCACACCATTCGAGCGACGGTGAAACGGTGGACCGGCATTCCGGTATCAGTGGGGATTGCCGAGACGAAAGTGCTAGCCAAGATTGCGAACCGAGTTGCCAAACGCACGCCGGACATGGGCGGAGTCTTTGATCTGTTCGCCTGTCCAGACCGAGATGACTTGCTAGGTCGGATTGCCGTTGAAGATGTATGGGGCATTGGACCGAATCATGCCCGATTCCTAATCCAGCACGGCATCACCACGGCCCTTCAGTTATGCCAGGCTGGTGACCAATTCATCCGTATGCATATGGGCATTGTGGGACTACGCCTCGTGATGGAACTTCGCGGAGTATCCTGCCTGGACTTGGAGCAATGCCCAGCCCCCAAGCAAAGCATTACCTGTTCACGCGCCTTCGGAAACTCTGTCACAACGCTCACGGACATGGATGAAGCGGTGTCCAGTTACACGGCGAGAGCAGCGGAAAAGCTGCGAGCTGAGGAGCTGGCCGTCACCACCATGACCGTGTTCCTCACGACCAACGAGTTCAAGGACACCCCTCAATACAGCAATGCCGTCACGCTCAAGCTTCCTGTGGCTACGGACAGCACACACGAACTGATTCGAGCGGCCTTGCAGGGGATACGGCAGATCTACCGAGACGGCTATCTCTACAAGAAGGCGGGGGTCATGTTCACCGGATTGATACCAGCCAGCCAGGTGCAAGTTGACCTCTTTGACGATCAGAATCGAGCACGATCCAAGAAGTTGATGACAGCACTGGATGCAGTCAATACTCGGTTTGGGTCAGGTACGCTGCAATATGCCTCAAGTGGCATGGCAAAAACATGGAGGACACAGTTTCACCGACGCTCACCGGCGTACACGACCGATTGGGACGCATTGCCTGTTGCGCGGGCATAAGATGCCCTTGCTAGGGGACTGCGAGTGCTCGGCGAGCCCACCGTGGCGCGGGGTGCTATCCGAAACAAGTTTGATCCGGTGATCAAAGTCTGGGAGTATCGCCTCGCGGGCGGACACTGAATATTTCCGCAGACGGGTGCAAGATTGAAAGTGAGTTGAAAGTGGAGCGCAGGGCGACATTCGAATGTCGGCTCCATGTGCCCGTCCTGGATTGGCCGCTACGGATCGACAAAGCGACGGTTTGCTGGGTTGACAGCAAAATACATTTGGGATCGGCTTCACACGAATTTTCCCTGAAGAGGTACACAAACTTGAAACTGTGCTCAAGAAGCTTGAAGACGAGGGCTGATCATCCGTTCTTTCCCTCGAATAGCCTGCCTCATCCTCTCTCGTGTTGACACTTCCGTAGCGGAACTCTTTCCGCAGCCACTCTTTTCTTTTCGGCTTCCTCAGGCGCGCGGTTGACACGACGACGGCATCTATCACAAAGTACGACGCACCTGGTAGAACCACACGAGTGCAGGTCAGTGTTAGATGATGCCATCGTAGTCCGGCGAGATACAGAAAGGAGTTAGCAGTGGAGCAACGGTTTGCGATCACGGTGAAATTTTTGGTGGATGCGGATTCGGCGGAAGACGCCGAAGAAATGGTCGAAACAGCCTGTGAGAAGGCAGCGGCAGGATTTCCTGAAATGAGTTATGAAGGCATTGAAGATATCGAAGAGGAAGAAGAGGAGTAGTCGGCTGATCGCGCGATATGGAAGTCCAATTCCAACCAGTCCGATCCGAGCGTGAAGTGGCAACTCTTGCAGGTGGCTGCTTTTGGTGTCTGGAGGCGGTGTATGACCAGGTGCAAGGGGTCGAGTCTGTCGAGTCCGGCTATCTGGGTGGAACCATAGAAGATCCGACGTATGAAGCCGTCTGCAGCGGGCAAACCGGCCATACGGAGGCGGTGCGTATCACGTTCGATCCCAAGGCCATTTCTTATAAGAACCTGCTCGAGATCTTTTTCGTCATCCACGATCCTACCACGCTGAATCGGCAGGGGAACGACGTCGGAACACAGTATCGGTCGGCGATTTTTTATCACAGCCCTGAGCAACGGCACACTGCTGAAGCTGTCATGGCCAGCATTACTGAGCAACAATTATATGAGAGGCCAATTGTCACCGAGGTGGGGCCGGCTGCGCCATGGTATGAGGCCGAAGCCTACCATCAAGAATATTTTGCAAGAAATCCGTTTCAAGGCTACTGCCAATTCGTGGTGGGGCCGAAGGTTGCAAAGTTTCGGAAGCAGTTCGCGACTCGCTTGAAAAGTTAATCACCCGCCAATTGTCTTATCTGCGCACGAGTCATTCGCGCTCAAACCATCGCGCCAGTACCTCCCAGACGGCACTCAGCGTTGCGGATTTTTGAAATACCTGGTGGACTCTGACCTGCACTTCGGCGTGTAGAGGGCAGAAGGGCCACTCGCCGGACGGATTGCCTTGCACCTCGGCCGTTATCGTCTCGTCCGACTGGTCGGAGGCGATCTGGGTGACGATCAAGGGATTGTTGGGGTCGAGTAGGCAGGTGTCATTCGGTTTCAGCGGCACTCCATCGATAGAGGTGCTGAGTTGTACACGCTGTTCTCCCTCGGAAAAAACCGTATCGCCCTCGCGAATAGGGCCGGGTGGTGCGAGGGAATACAAGACGAGCGGCGCGCCGAGAATGACGGCCATCGCGAGTCCGATCGACCATAGCGGCGGCTCGGAAGGGCGGGTGTCTTCAGTTGGGGGCTGTGGGTTCATGCTTTCTTACTCACGCGATAACGTCAATCGTATAAATTAACACGCCCGTAATGTTGTTGTAGCACCATCTTAACTTCCATCCCATACACTTGCCTCAGTTCAAAAACAGAAACAATGAGAGGGAGGTGCTTGGATGAAGGGATGGTGGTTGGTAATCAGCCTGTTGGTGATCAGTCTCGGATGTATTTCCCAGGGAGATCTAGCTTATGCCAGCGTGGAAGATCTCTTGTACGAAAAGGGCCAGATCACGAAAGAGGAATGGGTCAAGCTCAAGGCCGAGCATGAAAAGGAAGAAGCGATCGTTCAAGAACGATCGGCAATCAAAAGATGGTTTGATAAGATCAGTATCCGTGGCTATGTGCAAACCCGCTATACCTACCTTCCCGGAGATAAATCGATACGGAGTGAATACGATAACACCATCAGGGATAATACGGGCTTCGCCTTCCGCCGCGTCCGCCTCATCTTTTCAGGCGATGTGACGGATTGGCTGTCGTTTTATATTCAGCCGGAATTTGCCGGCTTGGTTCCGGGCACAACGGGAGATCAGAGCAATAACTTCGTTCAACTGCGTGATGCGTATGCAGATATTTTCATACCCGTGCCATTTTTGTTCTTCGATGAAAAGGATCTGCGGATTCGAGTGGGGCAATCGAAAGTTCCGTTTGGATTCGAAAATCTCCAGTCCAGCCAACAGCGGCTTGCCTTCGACCGAAGCGATGGGATCAACAGCGCGGCAAATGGCGAGCGCGACCTCGGAATCTTCATCTATTACACACCGAATGAGACCAGAAAACTATTTCGCCGGCTGATCGATTTGGGTCTCAAGGGGTCTGGTGACTACGGCCTCCTAGGCGTCGGTGTCTATACCGGCCAGACTCTCAATGTCACGGAACGCAATGACAACAAACATATCGTTCTGCACGCGACCTATCCCATGGAATTACCGTATGGGCAGATAATCCAGTTTGGCGTTGATGCGTACCGTGGGACGTTCAATGTCGGCACGACGGCTCCACTAACTAATGGTGGTCCAGCTATTATCCGGGAAAATAACGGGAACATTCTTGACGAACGAGTCGGCGTTCATTTTGTGTTGTACCCTCAGCCAATCGGCTTTCAAGCAGAGTGGAACTGGGGCAATGGTCCTCAGTTGAATGGTTCCCAAACACGCGTAGAAGAGGGGAATGTCCAGGGTGGGTACGTTCAGGGCATGTATAAGTGGGACGTGAAGCAGCCGTGGTTGACCAGCGTGATTCCCTATGTCCGGTATCAAGAATACAGCGGCGGGAAGAAACATCGGACCAATGCCCCGTTCAACGTGGTCCGGGAATGGGAAGTCGGGGCTGAGTGGGAATTTGGTAAAGTGCTGGAGTTGACGATTGCCTATGCCAGAAGCCGACGCACCGATACGCAGACGGCTCCTTATAATATCCATGAAGGAGATGTTGTCCGGACACAGCTGCAATGGAACTTCTAATGAAGGAGACAGGGATTAGGGTGGAAATAACATCGGCATAACAGTTTTGTAACAGCTTTGTAACAATGGACGAGCATGCTTCTGCACGATGATGAAAGGAGTGCCTGTGAAATTCTCAATAACTACATCCAGTCTCTGCGGTGGTGCTCTCTTGGGGGCTCTTGTTTCGACTGTCCCCACGGCTTATGCCGATAACGTGATCGTGCTGGATCCCGCCGTAAAAGGGTATGTGAAAGTCACAGGGATGTCTGGCAATGTGAACAGTATCGGATCAGATACGCTGAATAATTTGATAACCCTCTGGGCTGAGGGGTTTCGCAAACAATATCCGAGCGTCAAGATTCAAATCGAAGGCAAAGGGTCGAGCACGGCCCCTCCGGCTCTGATCGAAGGGACTGCCCAACTGGGGCCGATGTCCCGCCCGATGAAAAGTACCGAGGCTGACTCCTTCGAACGAAAGTTTGGCTACAAGCCTACTGCATTCTCTGTCGCCATTGACGCACTCGCCCTCTATGTGAACAAGGACAACTCGATCCGGGGACTGACGATGGCCCAGCTCGATGCGATCTTCTCGAAGACTCGCCGGGGTGGGGCATCTGCAAATCTCGATCGCTGGAAGCAGTTGGGGTTGACAGGGGAAGTGGGGGAGTCTCCCATCAGTATGTATGGCCGTAACTCGGCCTCCGGCACCTATGGGTTTTTCAAGGAGTATGCCCTGAAGAACGGCGACTTTAAGGACGAGGTGAAGGAGCAGCCGGGATCTGCGTCGGTTGTGCAAGGTGTCACGGAGGATATCGCAGGGATCGGCTACAGTGGGATCGGCTATCTGACTTCCGGGGTGCGCTTGGTTCCTCTGGCGGAAAAAGACGGTGCTCCGTTCGTGGCCGTGACTCAAGAAAACACGATGAATGGGTCTTATCCTCTCTGGCGCCACCTGCTCATTTATGTGAACAAGGCGCCGAACAAGCCGCTCGACCCCCTGATCAAAGAGTTCCTCAAGTTCATCTACAGCAAAGAGGGGCAAATGATCGTCATCAAGGACGGATTTTTCCCCTTGTCTCAGGCCGTGATTGCAAAGGAACTGGCAAAACTTGAGTAGCGCTTTGTCAACAGCTGCAGATGGTTTGTTCAATCGGCATCGACTCAGAACATTCACAGATCGCTTCACCCGCGCGATTATCATCGGCGGGGGAATCGCCATCATCCTCGCGATCCTGGGGATGTGTGCCTTTTTGGTAAAGGAAGTCCTCCCCCTCTTTCAATCTCCTGACGCGGTCCAAACTCAACCGATCACACTCCTCCCGGCAAGCGGGGCCACCTCGTCACCTGTGATGGTCGGTCTCGATGAACATCAAGAGCTCGCGTATGTCGTGAGAGGCGAATCGCTCGAGTTCATCTCCATCAGTAACAAGTCTCTCTCCCAGCCGAATTCTGCACGGCAAGCATTGACTGCCGCCGGCTCGGTGACGGCAATCGCGCGTGCCCTCGGCAAAGACCATCGGTTGGCGCTGGGGACGGACAGCGGACAGATAGTCCCTGTCTCAATCGAGTTCGTCCAGGAGTTCAGCGGGGAGACCCGGTCGATCACGTCATCAGTCACTACGGGAGAACCGGTCGTGGTCGATCCGGCCCGCCGTCCGATAAGGAGCCTAGCCTATCAAACGACAGAGTCTGGTGTTCGAATTGCCGCTGTGTCGGAGGATCGGCACCTCTGGTTGGTGGGGAGCCGGACGGTCTCGCATCCTGATGGGACTACTGACAGATCGATCGTACGAACAGAACTGACATCTCACATCACGGGCCAGATTACGGCATTGACCTTTGATAGCCGAGGAGACACGTTCTTTGTCGGAACGGATGAAGGAACCGTGCGTCAGTTCGATTTGCGGGACCCAGCCCAGCCGGTTCTGGCAGGGACGTCTCTCGCGTTTGAGAAGGGCGAGGCCGTGACGGCACTGGCGCCGTTGATTGGAGACCGGGCCCTCGTGGTCGGCAGTGCCACCGGGCAGGTTGCCGTCTGGATGCCTATGCGTGAGTCTTCAGACAGCAATGTCATCAGGATGAAGGTGGTCCATCGGTTCACACCCCATGCTGGGGCGATCACCGGGATCACAATTTCCCAGCGAGACAAGGGATTTATCACTGCCGATATTACAGGGGAGATTCGGCTGCACCATTCCACATCCGAGCAAACCTTATTGCAGCTCCATCCACAACAAGGGTCAATGCGTCACGTCTATTTTGCCTCGAAGGCCGACGGAATCATTGGTGTGACAGACACCAATCGGGTGGTCCATTACCACATTCAGAATCCTCATCCAGAAATCACGTGGCGTACCCTATTTTCCCCAGTCTGGTATGAAGGCTACAGTCAGCCGGACCTTGTGTGGCAGTCATCGAGCGGCTCAGATGACTTCGAACCGAAGTTGAGCCTGACCCCGCTCATTTTCGGCACCTTGAAAGGCACCGTCTTCGCCTTGCTCTTAGCGGTTCCGTTTGCCTTGTTGGCGGCGATCTACACCGCGATGTTCATGCATCCAAGCCTGCGGGCCAAGCTCAAACCCACAATCGAAATCATGGCCGCTCTCCCCACCGTGGTTCTTGGATTTCTCGCTGGTCTTTGGTTTGCTCCGGTGCTGGAACGCAACTTTCCTGCGATCGCCGCGATGGCGATCGTGCTTCCCCTGGCGATTGTCGTATTCACCATGTTGTTTCTGGCGCTTTCGAACTCCGTACGTCGACGAATTCGTCCTGGCGCCGAAGCGCTGCTCATGGTGCCGGTCATTATCGGAGTCATCTGGGGGTGCATTGAAGCCAACAGTTGGTGGGAGTCGATCCTGTTCGGCACACCGTATAAGGCCTGGCTCGAAGCGCACCTCGGTTTTCGATACGACCAGCGCAACGCGCTTGTCGTTGGTGCCGCCATGGGGTTTGCGATCATTCCCATCATCTACAGTATCTCGGAAGAGGCCTTATCCAATGTGCCCAAGAATCTCATCGCCGGCTCTCTGGCGCTTGGGGCGACCAGGTGGCAAACTTTCGCGCATCTCGTGCTCATTTCCGCCAGCCCAGGCATCTTTTCAGCGTTGATGATTGGATTAGGCCGGGCAGTCGGAGAGACTATGATCGTCCTGATGGCAACTGGCAATACCCCGATCATGGACTGGAGCGCGTTCAATGGCTTTCGAACCTTGTCGGCCAACATCGCCGTGGAAATTCCTGAAGCGCCTCATGGAGGGACGCTGTATCGGACGCTGTTCTTAGCAGGGCTGCTGCTGTTTCTTGTTACGTTTGTGATTAATACCGGAGCAGAGCTGATCCGGCAGCGTCTGAGAGCGAAATACAGTCAATTTTAGCCGGATGTCAAAAAGAGGATAGGTGACCGTGCGAAAGTCCATCGAGTGTGAGTTGTGAGGGTTTGGCTCAAGCAATTCTGGGCCACCGGCGATCTTTTCGTCTGGGGGTGCGGGGCAGGGCTCGCGCTGTCATTGTTGATGATCGGCAGCCTCCTGTTCCTCATCCTCATCAACGGCTTCGGCTATTTCTGGCCATCTGATCTCATTGATCTGACCTTGAAGGACGGCAAACATGTCATTGGTCAGCTGGCCGGGGAAGAGGTCAGTCCAAAGGGCGTGCCTCGCATCCGGGTCAAGGTCGGGAATCGCGACCTCTATGGATTGGACTACCGCTGGATCAATACGGACCAGATTGTCGAACGAAGCCGGCTGGCCAATCTCATTATCTTGGAACGGCGAGAATGGGGGAATTTTTATGGCCGGGTGTTGGCCCTCCACAAAGGGGACGAGGTTGTCGCCGAAGGGACGGTGTCGATTCAACAGGCCCTGCCACCGCTGCTTCGCCAAGCGGCGGTGCCTGATTCTGCCGATGCCTACAGCCTGCTTGTCGCCGATGCGAATGGAAAGGAAAAATCTATCCCACTGGAGCAGGTCCTCCGCCTCCTCACGCCCAACGATCTGTCAGTGCTGGGGAAAACCTGGGTGTATATCGGCAATGTGTGGGCGGTGCTGACGACGGAGCCGCGCGAAGCCAATACGGAGGGAGGGATCTTCCCGGCGATTTTTGGGACCGTCATGATGGTGCTGATCATGACCGTCATCGTCATGCCGTTTGGTGTGATCGGCGCGCTGTACCTGCGGGAATATGCCCGTCAGGGTGTTATCGTGAGGCTGGTCCGAATCGCAGTCAATAATCTGGCGGGTGTGCCGTCCATTGTGTTTGGGGTATTTGGTCTGGGTTTTTTCGTCTATGGGATCGGCGGAACGATCGATGCGCTGTGGTTTTCTGATCGGCTGCCGAATCCAACGTTCGGCACCGGAGGTATTCTCTGGGCCTCATTGACGTTGGCGCTCCTGACAGTTCCTGTCGTCATTGTGTCGACGGAAGAAGGATTGGCCGCTGTGCCGAGGGAATATTGCGAAGGGTCGATCGGCTTGGGCGCGACGAAATGGGAAACGATATGGCAGGTGGTCCTGCCGGCGGCGCTCCCCGGTATTCTCACCGGGCTGATCCTCGCCATGGCGCGCGCCGCCGGAGAGGTGGCACCGTTGATGCTGACCGGTGTGGTCAAGTTGGCGCCAGCGTTGCCGATCGATGGGGTCTGGCCGTTCCTTCACTTGGACCGGAAGTTCATGCATCTGGGCTTTCATATTTACGACGTGGGCTTTCAGTCGCCAAACGTGGAGGCCGCCAAACCCATGGTGTATGTAACGACGCTGGTCTTGATTCTTGTCGTGGTCGCGCTTAATCTGGCGGGCATCGTGCTGCGCAATCGCGTGAGGAAAAAGTATGCTGGATCAGCAGTATAGAACTATAACCGGCAGTCTGCCGCTTGCCGTACCGTCCCTTATGACGATGCAAGGTGGGGATCAGGGGTATTCCACGGCGCCACAGCACGACCATGCGCCGGCGAAATCGAAACTGCTTGTCCGAGACTTCAGCTTTTTCTATGGGCTGACGCAAGCGCTGTTCAAGATCAACGTCGACATTCCCGAATATCAGGTGACCGCCTTCATCGGGCCGTCCGGCTGCGGGAAATCCACGCTGCTTCGGTGCATGAATCGCCTCAACGACCTCATCGAAGGCGCTCGGCATGAGGGGGATATTCTGCTCGACAACGAAGATATCTTCAGTCCCGCAATCGATATTACCCATCTTCGCAAACGAGTTGGGATGGTGTTTCAGAAATCCAATCCCTTCCCCAAATCCATCTATGAAAATGTTGCCTATGGCCCTCGTTTGCAAGGGCTCAACCAACGAACGGTATTGGACAGTGTTATCGAACACAGTTTGCAGGGGGCCGGTTTGTGGGAGGAAGTCAAGGATCGGCTGCACAAGAGTGCCTTGGGCCTGTCTGGGGGGCAACAGCAGCGGCTGTGTATCGCGCGGGCGTTAGCCGTCAAACCGGACGTACTCTTGATGGACGAACCCTGTTCCGCGCTGGACCCGATCGCGACGGGGAGAATCGAAGAGCTGTTGTTTGCATTGAAAAAAGAATTAACCATCGTCATTGTTACCCATAACATGCAACAAGCGGCGCGGGTGTCCGATTGGACGGCGTTTTTATATATGGGCCAACTGGTGGAATTCAGCCTCACGAAGAACCTTTTTACCGCGCCGGCTCAAAAACAAACTGAAGACTACATTACAGGACGATTCGGCTGACGATGCGATTGCGCCATTTTGACGAAGAACTCGATGCATTAAAGGTCACACTAGTACGCATGGCTAGCTTGGCCGAAGACCAGATCGACCGAGCGCTCTCAGCCCTCATCAATCGAGATTCTGGCCAGGCCCGCCAGGTGATCTCGCGGGATCACCTGATCAACGCCCTTGATGTGGAGATCGACGAAGAATGTCTCCGATTGCTGGCCCTCCATCAGCCAGCCGCCCGGGATCTGCGCTTGGTGACGACCGCCATGAAGATTTCCACGGAACTCGAGCGTATCAGTGATCTGGCTGAAAATGTCTGCGAACGGACCATCGAGCTGAACGAAGAACCTCAATTGAAGCCTTACATCGATATTCCTCGGATGGGCAATATCGTCAGGATGATGGTCAAGGAAAGCATTGATGCATTTGTGAAAGATGATTCTGTGCTAGCGAGGAAAGTCCTCGCAAGTGATGATCTGGTAGATAACCTGATGGAGCAGATCTTCCGCGAACTCCTGTCGTTCATGAGCGAGGATTCGCGCATGATCACGCGTGCCACTCGGCTGAGTTTCGTGGCGAAATACCTCGAGCGCATGGCCGATCATGCCACCAACATCGCCGAGTTAGTGGTCTATCTTGTCGAAGGCAAGATCATCCGGCATACCACGCCGACACAGTCCACCTAAAGGCAAGTCCTGTCATTGTGCTTCTCTCTCGTTGTTTGAAATGACCTGCCCTCTGTGTTAGCATCCGCGCCATGGGTGCTACCACTTCGGCCAAGCGGGGCGAAGCCCGCCGCGCCCCTTCTCCCCCATCCCATATGCAGCGAGAAGTCGTCGGCGTGATTCTGATCGCGCTGAGCCTCTTGATGCTGCTGAGCCTCCTGTCCTTTGTGCCAGGGGAAGTTCAAACGGTGGCGGGTGGAGCGTCAGCAGCGAATCCTCCGCGCAACATGATCGGATCGTTTGGCGCCCTCTTAGGTGGAGGATTGTTCTATGTGATCGGCGGGGCGGCTTATCTGTTTCCACTGTTACTAGGGCGGCTAGGATTTCGCTGTTTCTCTCAAACCCCTGTCAGCATTCGATTGAGGACGGCAGGCAGTTCCCTGGCGGCGGTCTTCTTTCTGAGCGCATTTCTCCATCTCGAGATGACGGCTGTTCCCACCTTAATGAGCGGCATGATCTCGCGGGGAATGGCAGGGGGCGTGGTCGGCCAGATGGTCGGAGACGGGCTGCGTGCCGTGTTTGCCGGCACCGGGGCGCATATTCTCATCATTGCAGGATTTCTGGTATCACTGTTGTTGACGACGCCGTTGTCGCTCGGCGAGGCGGTCCGCCGTATCCCGGAACGGGTGACGGGGCTTCGCGAATGGATAGCCGCCATGAGGCTGGAACGTTCAGCGACCCTTCCTGAAGAGCCAGTCAAGAATCACAAAACAAAAACGCCGAAGGCCAATCGTGTAGCGGAGGAGGTGCAGATCATCGCCGAGCCGTTGGAAGAAGTGGCTGTTCCAGCGGATCCGGTCATTCAACCCGTCGCCATTCCACCGGCAGCCGTGGTGAAGCCAGATGAGGATGAAAATGATTCTGAAGTGGTGACTGCGTCGGTCGAAGCCGGCGAATACAGTCTTCCCGATCCTGAAAAAATTTTGAGCGACCCTTCCAATCCGTTGAGCCGCATGTCGGATGACGAGTTGAAGGCCCAGTCCGATGTTCTATCCAAATCGCTGGTAAGTTTCGGGATCAATGGACGAGTGACGGAAGTCCGGCCCGGCCCGGTGGTGACGATGTACGAGTTTGAGCCGGCGCCCGGGACCAAGGTGGCCCGCATTGTGAGCCTTGCCGATGACCTGGCGCTCGCGCTCAAGGCCGTGAGCCTTCGCATCGTGGCGCCGCTCCCCGGAAAATCGGTGGTCGGGATTGAAGTGCCCAATCGATTACGTGAAACGGTGTCGATTAAAGAAGTGGTTATGAGCATCGCGTTCAGCAGAGCACGATCGAAACTCACAATGGCATTGGGCAAGGACATCTTCGGCGCACCGGTGACGGCGGATCTCAAAACAATGCCACATTTGCTGGTCGCCGGTGCAACGGGCGCTGGCAAGAGCGTCAGTTTGAATACGATGCTGCTGAGCATCTTGTTTTCTGCCAAGCCCAACGAGGTCAAGCTGCTGCTCATCGATCCGAAGATGCTGGAATTTCAATCGTACGAAGGGATCCCGCATCTGCTCCGCCCTGTCATCACAGATGCCAAGGCGGCGGCCAAGGGACTGGGTTGGGTGGTGGCTGAAATGGAACGGCGATATAAGCTGCTGGCTGAAGCCGGTGTGCGGAGTATCGAGGCGTACAACCGCAAAGTGGCTGGTCTACATGAAGTCTTCGCCGAGCGTCCGTCTCCGACGGTCGAGCAAACCGAACTGCCGATGCAGTTTTTGTCCGAGGAGGAGCGACTGTCTGCCGGGGAAACCGCGATCGCTGAGGGTGAAACCGGATGTATGCAGCCCAAGTCGACACCGCCGGAGCCGCTGCCGTTCATCGTCGTCATGATCGATGAGCTGGCGGACTTGATGATGGTCGCACCCAAAGACGTGGAAGATAAAATCGCACGCCTTGCGCAAATGGCGCGAGCATCGGGCATTCATCTCGTGCTGGCCACGCAGCGGCCGTCGGTCGATGTCTTGACCGGGCTGATCAAGGCAAATTTTCCGGCCCGCATTGCCTTCCAGGTATCTTCCAAGACGGATTCACGAACAATCCTGGATGCCAACGGTGCCGAGGCTTTGCTTGGTCAAGGCGACATGCTGTATTTGGCCTCGGGAACAGGACGCCTCATTCGCTTGCACGGGTCCTATGTGTCTGACGACGACGTGCGCTCGGTCGTCGAATGTGTGAAGCAACAGGCCATGCCGGCCTACAATCAAGAGTTGCAATCGCTCAAGGCCGACGAAGCGGCGGAAGAGGAAGCAAAGGACGAGGTCTACGAACAGGCCAAAGAGTTAGTGCTCACGACCGGACAAGCCTCAGCTTCGCTGATTCAGCGCCGGTTGCGGGTCGGCTATCCGCGCGCTGCCCGCATGATCGAGCAGATGGAGACGGAAGGTATCGTTGGTGCAGCAGGCCGGGATGGGCGTCGGGAGGTCTTGGGGCGACGGGGCCCTGTAGGTGCGATGGAACCATGAGGATCAGGTGGGTGGGTGCCTTTGTCACTCTATTGTGTGCCACAGTTACCTGGGGAGCAGAATCCGCTGATGGCGACAAGGCGTGGCAAGAGGCCCGCGATGTGGTGAAGCAGATTCAAGCACGGTACGAGAAGACCAAGGATCTTCAAGCTGAGTTCGTCCAGACCACCAGGATCGAAGGATTCGAACGGCCGGTCATCTCTTTCGGCCGAGTCTACATCAAGAAGCCGGGGCGGTTGCGGTGGGACTATCTCAATCCCGCGACGGAACAGATCTACGTCATGCAGGACGACGTGAAAGTCTATGTTCCGGAACATAAGCAGGTGCTGGTTGGAAAGTTGACGCAGATGGCGGCGTCCACCGCGCCACTCGAACTCTTACAGGAGGCGGGTAAGTTGGATGAATCGTTCAAGATTCAGCCGGCAACGGGAAAAGAACGGGGAACCGGGGGTATTCGCCTGGTCACACTTATTCCAAAAGACAAGGAGCATAAGTCGACCAGTAATATTCAGCAGATTGTGGTCGAAGTGTTCCCCAAGACATATTTTCTGCGCACGGTGTCGCTCCATGAAATCAGCGGCAACGTGGCGACATTTGAATTCTCCGCCTTGAAGTCGAATCAAGAGTTGGGGAACGAGGTATTCGACTTTAAGGTGCCATCGGATGTCGAGGTAGTTAAGGTGCCGGTGCTGAATGGGCCGTAATGGTACAACGTGAAACGTCAAGCACCATATGCTAAGCATCATGCGGTGAGGAAAGAGGGCAATGTTCTGCGGTTAACGGGTGACGATTGACGCTTGGCAAGTATGGTGGAAGGGGCTGGTTATGGTGACAGCAGTTAGTTCTAGCAAGGTAGCGGAGGCCGTTGAGCAGGCCATTCGTCAATTAGATTTCGAACAGCTGCACAAGGATTATTGGGAGCAGAATGAGTTTCTAGTCATCCCGCACTTCCTGCCGATGGTATTCGTGGAACAGACATTTGTGCCAGAGGTTCAGGTCCTGAAAGGGGACCTGAATCGCAATTATATTCCAGGCCATAAGAAAGGGGGCAGTGTCAGTTACTATACGGTGCAGGAAAAAGCTCCGTTGTTTCTCGATCTGTATCGGTCGGATGCGTTTAAGGCATTCCTCAGTCGACTCACAAACGCCGACCTGAGATTTTGTCCGGACAATGACCCCCATTCCTGCGCGCTCTATTACTACACGGAGCCGGGCGACCACATCGGGTTTCATTACGATACGTCCTACTACAAGGGGGCCCGCTATACGATTCTGATGGGATTAGTCGACCGGTCTACGCACTGTAAGCTGGTCGGTGAGCTCTTTAAGGACCACTCAACCAAACCACCGCGCCATCTTGAACTGGTAACTAAGCCAGGCGACCTGGTAATTTTCAATGGCGACAAGCTGTGGCATGCTGTTACGCCTCTGGGAAAAGGGGAAGAGCGGATCGTCTTGACGATGGAATATGTTACCGACCCGCACATGAATCTCGTCAAGCGCCTCTATTCCAATTTAAAAGACTCCATCGGCTACTTCGGTCTTAAGACTGTCTTCAAGAGGGCTTTCCTCGGGTCAAGACCGTCTCGCTAGTCGATCGGTGGCGTAGGGACTCTGCCACTGTTTGGCCATCCAAGTCCGGTTTCTCACTCTAGGACAATAACGGAAAAAGCGCCATGGCTCCTGAGAGGCATGGCGCTGTTGGCAAGAGGGGCGAGGCAACAACCTTGCTCTGAATGGCAAAGCGAAGAGCAACGAGACGGCAAGGAACAGAGTCGCTTGCCACCTGGAGGAGGTTGTCGACTCACCACATTGCCTCACGGTGATCCGGTTGTATCGTCCCCGTCGAATACAGCACGAGATGAGCAACGATTATGCCATCGGCTGCATAGTTATGCCGTAAACAAAAAAGGCTATTGCAGCACTGTTTGAGAAGGAATAGGAGGTACGGCAGTTCGATTGTATTGGATAAAGTACCAGGAACAGTATCTTGTTCGATACGGAAGTCGAGGCGAGGGAGAGGCGCGAATTTACTGGTGTAGGTGTTTCATGGCGGCGGCACAGAGGATGATGAAGAAGCCCATCCAGAGTGCGGCATGCTGGAACGGGATGGCTTCATACGACTCGCCTTCTTCTGCATAGTCGTCGGATTTGAAGATCACGGTATAGAGAAACAGCGTGAGGAGTCCAAGGACGAGCAGTAGTTTGACGCAAAAGACGATCAGGTACTTAGCATGGTGCTGCATACCGGCACCAGTTTGTGACGTAATGACTTGATTGACGTAGTGCACGTTGATGCCGCCGGTGAACAGCAGGACCACGAGGAGGATGCCCGCGACTTTCTTGTAATGCTGGTAGAATGCGTCAGTGATGGGCTTAATCTGGTCCTTCGCCACGGCCTTCTGCAGTCCTGGTGTGACTGCCATCACAAGAAAGGCCAATCCGCCGATCCAGATCACCGCCGACACAAGGTGAACCCAGTGGTTGAGGATCGGGATCAACATGCGAAGATCGAGGGAAATGCTGTCAAGGGCATCCACAGGGTTCGTTAATCGTCAACCGTTATCCATCAACCGACTCGGATTCGGCTAACTTCCTTTCTTGTCGAATGACCCGCCTGCGGCGAGGTCTCGTCCGCAAATGGCAACGCCATACTGAGCGGACGAGTGACCATTAACAAATGACGTTCTTTTAGAATTTGAACACCGGCGTCTCGTTGCCGAAGCGTTTCTTGCGCAGCTCTTCCATCAATTCGACAGTAATGAGCGCGACATTGTTTTCGCGGGCGTGTTTTTCGACGCCTTTTTTGACCATCGCGCGGAGGAAGTAGGGGATGCGGCTCAAGCGCAACGTCGATGCGTCATCCCAGGCCACCTCAGTTTCTTCTGGCGTGTTGAATGCCACTTTGATTTTCTCACCGCCTTTAGGCGTATACAGACACCACTGGTCTTCGTCCAACCAGTCTCCGTGGTCCACATAGGGACGAGCACGGCAGCCTCCGCAGATGTCGGTGTACTCGCAATCGCCGCATTTGCCTTTGAGTTGCGGGTAGCGGAATGAGTTGAAGATATCGGATCGAGTCCACAGATCGGCAAAGCTATCCTGCCTGACGTTTCCAGCCGACAGGGGCATGTAGGGGCAGGGGGTCAGTTCACCGTTGGGCGTCACACGGGCGTAATTCGTTCCCGCCAGGCACCCGCCACCCATATATCCAGTGGCCTTTGTGATCGGCGAATTGGGATCTTTTTCGTAAGCCAACCGTTTGAAGTGCGGGGCGCAGCGGGCCCGAACGAGCATGCCTTGATAGTTGTCCTGGCAGGTCACCAGATAACCGAGAACTTCTTCGTATTGTGCCGGAGTGATGTCGGTTAATTCCTCGCCGCGGCCTGTGCAAACCATGAAGAAGACATTCAGCACACGGGCACCGAGCCCATGGGCCCAGTCGATGATAGCCGGTAGTTCCTGGTAGTTCATCGGCTGTGCGCTGAAATGAATTTGGAATTGGAGGCCGTTGCGTTTGCTGGCCTCGATTCCAGCGACTGCCGCTTCCCACGCGCCGGGTACGCCGCGGAAGGCATTGTGTTTGGCCGGATCGAGCGAATCGATACTGATACCCACGCCCATCACGCCGATTTCGACCAGGGTTTTGGCCATCTGGTCGTCGATGAGCATGCCGTTGGTGCCGAAGACGACCATGAAGCCGAGCTTCACGGCATAGCGGGCGATGTCGAGAATATCCGGGCGGACTAGCGGCTCGCCGCCGGTGATGACCAGGAGGCACCCTTTATTGACTTCAGCGATTTGGTCAATGAGCCGGAAACATTCATTCGTGGACAGTTCGTCATTGCCGCCGGCCGCTTTAGTCGTAGCATCTAGATAGCAATGGTCGCATTTCAGGTTGCAGCGCTTGGTCAGATTCAACGCGACTAGATATGGCTTGAAATCATCGACGGTTCGGCCGTCGTGAACAAGTGCTGAGTTCTGAGTCCTGAGGACTGAGAGGTGCTCAGGCCGAGGCAACATTGAGGAGTCGAAGATGGGAAGCGATTTGCCCATGTCTTTGAGTGCTGAGGATTGAGTGCTGAGGACTGAGTTAAAGAACGGAGCGCAACTGGTGCTCGTCAAACTCAAAACCCAGCACTTAAGAACTTCCCTTGCCTGTCAGGTTTGCGATCATGCTCTTGAGGTCGCCGGTTTTCATGGCATCGGCCATATATCCCTTCGCCTGTTCGATCCCTTCATTGGCGACTTCGAGCGTAATGTGTGTCACCCCGATCGTCTCGGCGTGCTTGATGATCAGCGCTTTGGTGCAGTCTCGCATAAATCCTTCCGGTGCCCGGTCCAATCTGGCCTGTGCATCAGCCGTCCAGGTACAGGGGGACGATTCCGTATGGCCGTTGCCGTTATTTACGGGAGCCTGCTCGTGCCCCATGTTCCTATTGGAGATGGATTCGCTTACGGAAGCCAGTTTAGCTTCTGCGTCGGTGGAAGTCCCAGTGCCCTTGTTGGCGAAGATTGGTTGGTAGTCTTCGTCTGCCGCCTCTTTGATCATCGGGGCGGCGTATTCTAACGTGATCGTGGTCATGCCGAGCTTGCGCGCGCTCTTTTCGATCTTCGCCTTGGCGCGGCGGCGTTGGAATCCGGCAGGTACAGCCCGGATCGCTTCTTTGGCATCTTTTGTCCATTGCATCGGCACGTCGTCGTACGCGAGGTCAGTTTCCAGTACACCTTCGGATTTGGCTGCGGCATCGAAGATACTCTTGTCAACTTGTTTGAATTTGACACCGTCAGCCGCGCAGACCGGGCACTTCACTGGAGGCTCGCCCTTGCCGATGTACCCGCAACCGTCACACACAAAATAGTTTTGGTTCATGCGGTCTAGGTAGGCTTGGGTCGCCTCGGACACCACGGGTTTTTCTTCCACCACCTGGGTCATCATGCTGCTGAGCGTCGAACCCATGAGCTCTTTCGCCACCGCGTCGTCCGCCTGCATCTTATCGCGGTCGATACCGGCTGCGTCCAGGCTGCCGCCCAGAGCTCGCATCGCATCCATGGCGCCTTTAGGCAGGATATGGCCAACCGCCGTATCCACAACGGTATTGCTGATGATCGTATGTCCCTTTTCAATCGCATACCGGTGAATGGCAGTCTTGGCGACGCCGCGTGCAAAGACGGGGATTTTTTCCATCCGGCGCAAGGCTTCTTCTGTCCAGGCGATCGTGTATTCCGCTTGGGTGTCGATCGGCGGCACGTACTTGCGGTTCGAGACCAGGACATTGCAGGGCGCACTCCGGAGCAGATTTTCCGTATTGCTGCCGATGTCCATATCCTCGTCGCTGTGGACGCCGATGCGGCCAACGATCAACAGGGCTGGAACGTCCTTGCGCACGTATTGAATGATCTTCTCGAACGCTTTGCCGTCGAGCAAGGTGGTTTTTACGTCGGTTTGCTCGGCCTGGGCGAGCTCCCGAGAGATGTCGAGGTGAGATTGATAGATTTTGGCCAGACCACTGTCGATAATTTCTTCGTGCAGTTTTTCCTGCTCCTTGAATCGGAAGACTTTCCCCGCTTCCTCGTTCAAGACGCCGGAGATGCTGTGAAACGCGGCATAGTGGAAATAAGGGTCGAACGCTGAGATGGCTTCAACGGGCATGTTCAACGCCTTGCCCAATTGCAGGCCTGTCATCAACCCGCCAAACGAATAAGGGCTGCCGTCCACCGCGACAACAATTTTGCCGTTTGTCATCGGCTGGGTGTGCTTGATGATCAGCATGTCGGAGTTGCGGACCCGTCGCACCACCCGTTCCGTGTTGCTGCCGATAACACTGTCCTTCACGGCGCCCACACCCAATGCGCCCATGATGACGAGATCGTACCCGTTCGTGTTGATGTCTTCGGAGAGTACTTTCCAATTGCGTCCTTCGAGCGATCGGCGTTCGAGCGGCAGATTAGACTCGGTGCACTTCTTATCGACATAGTCGAGGTAGGAATCGGTGATGATCTGCAACCCGCGGGTGATCAGGGAGTCGTGGATCTGCCGCTGGCGGTCGAGCTCCTTCTCGTCGTGGTACTCTTCAGGAAGTCCCGCCTCCATTTGCTTGAAGCGCTTGTCGTGCATCTTGGCGGCATAGACGTGGCTGCCCACGATCTTAGAACCCAAGATCTTGGCCATATGGACGCCGACGTCCACGGCGGTGTTGGAATGGTCGGAGTTATCAACCGGGATATAGATGGTCTTATACATGGGCGCTTCCTTGGGCGCGGTCAACCGCACGGGCACACGAACATAATCTCGTGAAAAACCAACTGGTTAAACTGATACACCAGATTCAAAGAATTATAATGATAGCATCGGCTGGAACTGGAATGCAAGGCAGATGGGAAGGGGTATTCGTCAAGCGTCATTCGTCAATTGTGAAGATTTCCTCTCAACCGGTTAACACATGACGACTGACGGTTGACGGACGGTCAGCCGACTGAGGACACTCGAGGTTCCGTTGTCTGAGAAGGAGTCGGGGTGGGCCGTCGCGACCGGAGGATTTCTTCAAGGGAGAGAAGCGCGTCGCGACCGGAGTTGCCTTCAATGCCCTTGCTCAAGTTCTTATCAGCGTACGTGGATGACTCTAATGTCTGGGACAGCGAGCCGGTCCATTTGCGCGGATCGTGGCTTCCTTGTTTGCGTTCCCAGGCACGCAGGCAAGCTTTGGCGATAAACGAATTCAATGGGGCCGGATTATAGAGCAGCTTTCTGATGCTGGTCGGTGTCAACATCAACGGATTGTAGCCTACCGATAAGTAGCCTTCTTCAAGTAGCCGCTGTTCCAGATCGGTATTGGGTTGGATACCCAAGAAAAACATCAGTGGGAAGACTCGTTCCTCGCCCAGGATCGACGCCACTACTTTGTACGACTCGACGCTCTGGAGCAGGGTTTCTTCCGTCTCTTTGGGGCTGTTCAGGGAATAATTGAGGATGACCTTGCCCTTGAACCCTGCTTCCGCCAGGTAGCGACAGCCGTCGTACAGCCGTTCGAGTTTGAAGCCCATATGAAGATTATTCAGCACTTCTTGTGAGCCGGAGGTAATCGCGACTTCTAAGTCGCCCACTCCGGATCGGACCATCAGCTTGGCGAAGTCGGGGGTAATCAACGAGGTGCGGATATAGCCGGACCACTCGATCTCCAGCTTTTCGCTGATGATGCGCTCCATGATCTCCGTACATTGGGGATAGGCTTCTTTTCCCGTAATGAACTGCGCGTCGGTAAACCAAAACCGCCGGGCACCCCACTGGTGATAGTGCTGCGAGATGTCTTTGACAACCATCTCCGCGGGACGATAGCGCACCCGTTTCCCTTCAATGTAGGGATAGAGGCAGAAGGCACAGTCGTAGGGACAGCCGCGTTTCGACTGGACCCCGATCGATTCCCCTTCGTATTCACGCCATTGCGGGAAGATCGAGGTCAGATAGGGTAGGTCGACAGCCGGGGCATCCAACAGCGGAGGCGAGCCCTGGGTACCCTTCTTGATCTGCTTGCCGTTCCTGATGATATAGCGCTCATCGTCGATCGAGTGGCCTTCAAGGAGTTTGAGGATCGCATCCTCACCCTCACCGAGAATTCCGATCGTCCCTTCCGGTAGTTTTTCAATCAACTGATCGGCAAAGGCAGTGAAGGCCCCACCCCCGATTAAGATCTGAGCTTTGGGAAATTCTTTTCGAACCAATGCCGGATAGGACAGGATCGTATAGATATGATTGTAGTAGCGATAGAGTTGCTTGACCCCCTCGATGGAGGCAGTAATTTTCTTCAGCGGATTGCTGGCGAAATAGAAATTGAACGCATGTTCGAGCGAGGAATCGCCTTCGTGCGGTGAAAAGATTTGGATGTCCCGCCAGGAGAAACAGACGAGATCCGGCCTGAACTCCGTCGCGGCATCTCGGATCGCTTGGCTCCGTTGCGCAATGGGAAAGAGCGAGAGGTCCAGAATGCGTTGGCGGACCGCTGGCTTCCGCCGATGGACGAAGTCAGCCAAATAGGTAATCCCGATGGGATAGACCTTCTTGCAGGGGAGGAAGATGTAGAGAATGGAGTTCATGGTGCGTCAACCGTCAATCCTCATTGGTCAATCGTGAGTAGTTTGAGAATAATTGTTTTTCTGTTACGAATGACGTGTGCCGAATGCCCATTGACGTCATTTGGTCGCTACATGGATCGCTACAATTCCGCCCGTCAGGTTGCGATACTCTACATGTTGAAAGCCGGCGGTGCGTAGGATTTGGCAAAGCCGCTCTTGATCTGGAAAGGTGCGGATCGACGCAGGCAAGTATTCATAGACGCCGGTGCGGTCGCGCGCGACTTTGGTGCCAACCCAGGGTAAGAGAGTGAACGAGTACCAATCGTAGAGCGCCCGTAGCCAGCTGAAGACAGGCCGAGAGAACTCCAAACAGACAAACCGGCTGCCCGGTTTCATGACCCGACGGATCTCGCTCACGGCTTGAAGCAGATTGCCGACGTTCCGCATGCAGAACCCGGTCGTCACCACGTCGAAGGTATTGTCCGCAAAACCTAAATGTTCCGCGCTTGCTTGCAAGCAGGTGATGACGTTCGCCCGTCCCTTAGCGGCAACTTTTTTCTGCCCTTCAGCCAACATGGCATAGTTCAGATCAGATGCCACCACGCGTCCCTGAGCGCCCATTCGCGGCTCCACGAGCAGTGCGAGATCTGCCGTGCCGGCTCCGACATCCAGCGCCGTACCTTGTTCGACCGGCGTGACAAACGAGGCCGCAATCTTCTTCCAACGGTAGTGAAGCCCAAAGCTTAAGAGTGTGTTGTTCAGATCGTAGACGCCGGCAATGGCTGTGAACATCCGCTGGACCGCATTTTCGCGGGCCTGCCCGGACCATGTGGATACAATCTGCGCCGGCGTGGGCGATTCTTGTGCCATAGAGGGATGGTCAGTTCGCACCATGCGACGGTGGTAGCACCCGCTTTCAAGCTTTGTCAAGGCGAGTGGCGCGAATGGAGAGGTTGGGAAGATGCTCACTCTCCGAATAAGGTCAGGCCGGCTATCATCCTGAAATGCCGTTTGTTTCTGGTCATCAAGGGTAGTTGTTTGAGGCGAGCTGTCGCGGCGATGAGTACGTTACCTTTTTCGAGTGAGGGATGTTTGCGGCGAAGCTCGGAATAACGCGCCGCAATCGTATCCGTAAGTGGAATGAGGTGGCAGCGGCGTAATTCGTCCCAAATAGATACGCGTTCGTTGTCGCGGAGACCTGGTTTCGCCAGCAGCTCCTTCTTTGTGATGATCGAATAATACAGGGTGAATCGGCTAGGATCGAATAATGCGTGGAATCGGCCCGTGTTGAAATAGTCGATGAAAATGTCGGTGTCTAGGAGGATTGGGATTTTTCCCATGCCGCAATCTCGTCCAGAAATGCCTCGTCAGACTGTTTGCGCCCCTGCTTCCGTAACGCACTGATATAGGCTGCGCTGTCGTCCACGTCTGCGTGCCCGTACGGGTTGAACTTTTCCCTCACCAGTCCTTCGAGCACCGTAACCGGATAGAGACCCCTGCGTTTGGCTGCTTTGACGACCGCACTCTTCAGGGCTGAATCAAAAGAGAGCGTCCACTTTTCTTTTTTCAGTGCAGACTTGGGCATAGGGCCTCCGTGATGATACGTATATTAGACGTACGATCAGACAGTGTCAAGAATCAACCGTGGATGCTATAATTCCGCACCATCAGGGAAGTGCTGCGGACTGAGGGCTGAGAGAAGCAAGTAGGAAGAATAGTATGGGCAACTCCATTATTATCAAGGGCGCGCGGGAACACAATCTTAAGAATATCGACGTCGAGATTCCACGCAACAAGCTCGTCGTCATTACCGGCCTGAGCGGGTCCGGCAAGTCCTCGCTCGCGTTCGACACGATCTATGCCGAAGGGCAGCGGCGGTACGTTGAATCCCTGTCCGCCTACGCCCGCCAGTTTTTGGAGCAGATGGGCAAGCCGGATGTCGATTCAATTGAAGGCTTGTCTCCCGCCATTTCCATCGAACAAAAGAGCACTACCCACAATCCCCGCTCCACCGTCGGAACGGTGACGGAGATCTATGACTATCTGCGCTTGCTGTTTGCGCGGGTTGGCCATCCGTATTGCTTTCAGTGCGGCGAAGCCATCACTGCGCAGACAGTGCAACAGATGGTCGATGCCATTGCCTCGTTGCCGGAGGGGATGAAGTTCCAAATCCTGGCGCCAATTGTCCGTGGGCGGAAGGGAGAATATCGAAAGGAACTAGCAGAGATACGCCGGGCGGGCTATGTGCGGGCCCGGGTCAACGGTCAGTTAGTCGATCTGGGCGACGAGATTGTGCTCGAGAAGCAGAAGAAACACACGATTGAGATCGTCGTCGATCGGCTGGTGATGAAATCAGGTGACGCACTCATGCGTCGGCTGGCGGACTCCGTCGAGACATCAATCAAACTGACCGGTGGACTTGTCGGGGTGCTGACGGATGACGGCAAGACCAAGCTCTATAGTGACAAGCTGGCCTGCATCAAGTGCGGGGTCAGTTATCCGGAGATCACACCGCGCGCGTTTTCCTTCAATAGCCCGCACGGAGCCTGCCCCGTCTGTGACGGTATTGGCTATGACGTCAGGCCGGGCGAGCTCGAAGAAGAAGATTTCACGCTGTTGGAGCCGTGCGGGGCATGTCATGGAACGAGACTCCGGCCGGAAAGTTTGTCCATCAAGCTGGCCGAGAAGTCGATTGCAGAGGTCACACGACTGTCGGTGCGCGCCGCCGCTGAGTTCTTCCTCAATCTCAGGCTTACCGACCGTGAGCTGGTCATCGCACATCGGATTTTGAAAGAGATCCGGGAGCGGCTGGGATTTCTCGTCAACGTTGGATTGGACTACCTCACGCTCGACCGGGCCGCCGCGACGCTATCCGGCGGTGAAGGGCAACGCATTCGTCTAGCCACACAAATCGGGTCCGGCTTGGTCGGCGTGCTCTACATTCTTGATGAACCGTCGATCGGCTTGCATCAGCGAGACAATCGCCGGCTCCTCCAGACGTTGCTGCATCTGCGGGATCTCGGCAACACGGTGGTTGTGGTCGAGCATGATGCGGAAACGATGCAGGCAGCGGATCACATTTTGGACATGGGGCCCGGCGCTGGATCGCACGGCGGGCATGTGATCGCACAAGGCACACCACAACAAGTAATAGCTGATCCGCGATCGGTCACGGGCCAATACCTGCGCGGTGTGCAGACTGTCTCGGTGCCAAAACGACAACGAAAGCCCAAAGGTGTTCTCGCCGTGGTGAACGCGGAGAAACACAATCTAAAGAACGTGACGGCCAAGATTCCGCTGGGTCTGCTGACCTGTGTTACAGGTGTTTCAGGGTCTGGCAAGAGTACCTTGGTGTTGGAGGTGCTCTTTCACTCGGTCTCGCAACTGCTCTATCACAAGAAGTCGAAGATCGACGGCTGCAAAGAACTCAAGGGAGTCGAGGCGCTCGACAAGGTGATTGATATCGACCAGTCTCCGATTGGCCGTACACCCAGGTCCAATCCAGCCACCTACACGGGCCTGTTCGGCTATATCCGCGATCTCTATTCCAATTTGCCGGAGTCGCGCGTGCGGGGGTACAAGCCTGGCCGGTACAGTTTCAATGTGAAAGGCGGGCGCTGTGAAGCCTGCCAGGGTGACGGCCTCATCAAGATCGAGATGCATTTCTTGCCCGATGTCTACGTGACATGCGAAGTCTGTAAGGGGCAGCGGTATAACCGAGAGACGTTGGAAATTCTGCACAAGGGCAAGAGCATCGCGGATGTCTTGAATATGACCGTGGACGACGCGCTGGAGTTTTTCGCGCACATTCCGCTGATCAGGGCCAAATTGCAGACACTCCACGATGTCGGCCTGCACTATGTGAAACTGGGTCAGTCGGCGACGACGCTCTCAGGAGGCGAAGCGCAGCGGGTGAAGCTGTCACGCGAACTCTCGAAGCGCGCGACGGGGCGGACCATGTATATCCTTGATGAGCCGACGACGGGCCTGCATTTCGCCGATGTGCAGCGGTTACTCGAGGTGTTGGATCGATTGGTCGAAGCGGGCAATACAGTCTTGGTCATCGAACACAATCTCGATGTGATCAAGAATGCCGACTGGATTATTGACCTGGGGCCGGAAGGCGGAGACCGCGGCGGTGAGATCGTGGCGGAAGGGCCACCGAAGGATATCGCGAAGTCGAAGCGGTCATATACGGGACACGTGTTAAAGGAGGCGGGCGTGTAGGGGGCTGATTTTTGCCGGGCTGTAGATCGGCGAGGTGCTGCCCCTGTTCTGAACCCGCCCGAACCACCCTGTGTCGTCATGCGGTAAACGTCATTCGTCGATCGTGGGAGCGGGAGTCACGGTCTGTGATTCCCGCGAATAACGAGTGACGATTGACGAAATACGTCTCCCCGTCAGGGCTTTTTGTCCTTGTGCATGATCTTGTCGGTCCAGGCCAGTAGAATGGCGGATGCGAGGAAGGTCATGTGAATAAATATTTTCCACTTGATATGTTCGGGGTTTTCATTTGCCACGTCGACGAACGCCTTCAGTAAATGAATGCTGGAGATGCCGATCAGTGAGGCGGCGAGTTTAATCTTGATGGTCCCTGGATCGACATGAGTGAGCCAGTCCGGCCGGTCGGGATGTGAGTCCAGCTCCAGTTTGCTGACGAAGGTCGCATAACCGCCGATGACAACCATGGTCAACAGATTCGCCACCATCGTGACGTCGATCAAACCCAACACGCCCAGCATGAAGACGTTTTCCTCCATCTTATGGATATGGGTCACCATCTCCCAGAGCTCGACCAAAAATTTGTACGCATAGAGCAGCTCCGCCACGATGAGTCCGCCATACAGCGGGGCTTGAATCCATCGGCTGGCGAACACCACAGATTCGAAGCCGCGCTCGAGGGCGTTACTGGGGGGGTAAATCTGTTTCTGTGTCGTGACGGTCGACGGTGATGAAT